>CAYYPJ010000005.1:0-11709 GCA_964473495.1 uncultured Spirochaetales bacterium | reverse complement strand
GTCTTTATCTCAGGCCTCATCTATCCAATCTCAGGGCATTGGATCTGGGGCGGTGGCTGGTTGGCTGAATTAGGGTTCCATGACTTTGCAGGTTCTACTGTGGTACATTCCGTAGGGGGCTGGGCCGCATTGATGGGAGCGATCTTCTTAGGACCTCGTATCGGAAAATATGTGAAGGTCAATGGTAAGACCATATCAAAAGCTATTCTTGGACACAACCTTCCATTGGCAAGTCTCGGAATCTTTATCCTATGGTTCGGCTGGTATGGATTCAACGCAGGGTCAACCCTGAGCGGTACTGACATGAATATGGCCCATATAGCCGTCACCACAACGCTAAGTGCATCTGCAGGTGCCATTGCTGCTATGTTTGTCTCTTGGATAAGTTTTGGTAAACCAGGGGTGAGTATGTCTCTGAACGGGGCTCTGGCAGGGCTGGTAGGAATAACCGCACCAACAGCTGTTGCAACGCCAGTTGGTTCAGTCATCATCGGTATCGTGTCCGGTATCCTGGTAGTCTGTTCCGTAGAGTTCATTGACAAAATACTTCATATTGATGATCCAGTCGGTGCTGTATCGGTACATGGTGTGTGCGGCCTCTGGGGAACTCTGGCTGTAGGATTATTTGGTGCGACCGACGATGTCCGTGGACTATTCTACGGCGGAGGCTTCCACCAGCTTGGGATTCAGGCTCTCGGAGCTGCAGCAGTATTTGCATGGGTGGTGGTATCAGCGGGGACGCTCTTCTTCATCATACGTACCACAAAGGGTCTAAGAGTCTCTGAAAAGGAAGAACTTACTGGTCTTGATCTCAGTGAACACGGAACTGAATCATACAGTGGATTCCAGATCTTTACGAATATGTAAAAAGGAGATAGCATGAAACTAATTATTGCTTATATACAGCCTGAAAGGCTGAACGCAGTCAAGCAGGAACTCTATAAGAAAAAGATCTATAAAATGTCAGTCACGAATGCACTGGGCTGCGGACAACAGATGGGATATACTGAAACGTATAGAGGAATCGATATAGAGGTCAACCTCTTGAAGAAACTTCGTATTGAGATTGCGGTCACCGAACCATTTGTCAAGGTGACCACTGAAGCAATCCTCCAGGGAGCCCGAACAAACACGATCGGAGACGGTAAGATCTTTGTACTGCCGATCGAGACGTGCATTCGCATCAGAAATATGGATACCGGGGCTGATGCTATTGGGTAACTCCATGAAGTATTAGCTTCTATATGAGATATATCCTACAAGAATGTAGTTTTACATCTATGATTCCCACATTTTTGTAGGTATATATCTATCACATACTATAGAATAACGCGTATAAAATCAGCAGCTAACTACTATATAGTTAGTTATTGATGTTGGCATGAATCTTGCTTGTAATATACAAACAAAACATAGGATAGGGAGTATAACATGGCGAATCAGATAGATTTCACAAAAAAAACACTCATGGAAGTGTATGGAGAGAACTGTTTCAGTGATGCAATCATGCAAGAACGTCTTCCGGCAAAAGTATATAAAAGACTAAAAGCAGTTCAGCACGGTGACAGAAGTCTATCTTTGGAAGTCGCTGAAGTAGTCGCAAATGCTATGAAAGACTGGGCATTGGAGAAAGGCGCTACCCATTACACACACTGGTTTCAACCTCTGACAGGTTTTACGGCTGAGAAACATGATTCTTTCATCAATCCCTGCAAAGACGGGACGGTGCTTCTTGAATTCTCGGGCAAAGAACTTATTCAGGGAGAACCTGATGCATCATCATTCCCCAGCGGGGGTCTCCGGGCAACATTTGAAGCCCGCGGGTATACCGCATGGGATACCACCTCACCTGCAGTCATCAAGGAGAATCAAGGAGTTAAGACATTAACCATACCTACTGCTTTTATCTCCTATACCGGAGAAGCACTCGATAAGAAAGTTCCACTGCTTCGATCGATGGAAGCTATCAACAGAGAGACACTTCGAGTCCTTCGAGCACTCGGCAACACTGCAACAAAACATATCACGGTAGACGTCGGTCCTGAACAGGAGTACTTTCTCATTGAGAAGGAGTTCTTTGATAAACGACCGGATCTGAGACTTACCGGGAGAACGGTCTTTGGGACGATGGGTGCTAAAGGCCAGGAGATGGACGATCACTATTTTGGTGCTATAAAAGAACGCGTAGCTCTTTTCATGAAAGAATTGAACTTTGAGTTGTGGAAACTTGGTATTGCTGCAAAGACGCAGCATAACGAAGTAGCTCCTAACCAGTTTGAGGTCGCAACGATCTTTGATACAGCAAACCGTTCTACTGATACAAACCAGTTACTTATGGAGACCATTAAAAATGTGGCAAACCGTCATCAACTTGTCGCATTGCTCCATGAGAAACCATTCAAAGGCGTAAACGGGTCGGGCAAACACAACAACTGGTCAATCGGAACAGATGACGATCACAACCTGTTTAGACCCGGAAAAAGTCCAGAAGATAATGCACAGTTTCTCTTATTACTCACCTCCGTGATAAAAGCAGTCGACAAATATGCACCATTGCTGAGATTATCGGCAGCAAATGCAGGAAATGATCATAGACTGGGAGCTGATGAAGCTCCTCCGGCAATCGTCTCCATCTTTCTTGGTGATCAACTGACTGAGATCCTGGATAGCATAACTGACGGTAAAGAGTTAAAAAAACGGGATGGAAAACTTGTTGAGGTTGGTGTCACAACCATACCAAAGTTTCCCATGGATGCGACCGACCGTAACCGAACATCACCTTTTGCATTCACCGGAAACAAATTTGAGTTTAGAATGGTTGGTTCTTACCAGTCACTGGCAGGTCCTAATACGATGCTCAACACTGCAGCTTCAGAGGTTCTTTCAGAAGTCGCTGATCGTCTAGAAGGTGCAGACGATGTGATGGCAGAAGTCACTGCAATCATAAAAGAGTTCTACAGCAACACAGAAGAGTAGTGTTTAACGGTAACGGCTATTCCGCAGAGTGGGTCAAAGAGGCAAAAAGACGAGGCCTGCCAAATATAACAAATACCGTTGACTCTCTTGCTATGATGACAGATAAAGCCTATGTCGATATCTTTGAAAGATTTGGAGTCTTCACACAGGCCGAGATTGAATCACGAAAAGAGATCTATTTAGAGACCTACAGCAAACAGATCAACATTGAAGCAGGCATCATGGTCGAGATGGCCAAACGCCTTATTGTCCCGGCATCAACGAGATACATGCAGGAGATCTTGAATTCGGTAGCATCACAAAGTGAATTAGGGTTAGAACCCACAGCTCAGAAAGCATTGATCTCAGACCTATCAGAACATATAAATGCCACATTGACTATAACGGATAACCTGGAGAAAAAGATGCTGGAAGCCCATGCAATGGACGGGGATACCCTTGCACAGGCAGAAAATTATCGAAGTGTCGTCATACCTGTTATGGATAATCTGAGGGAGCATGTTGATACGCTTGAAAGATTGACCGATAAGGCCTACTGGCCGTATCCTTCTTATGAAGATATGCTTTTTCATCTCTAATCAATTGCAGGATAGAGAAACCATATGGTATATCATCCACTAGGCAGGCAGCTCCTATGAGCGGCCTGCCTAGTGTTATCTGAGACATAAAGAGACCTGTCCTGTCCTCTGTGCCGAAGGGCATCATGAAAATCTCTGTGGAATCAACATATGTATATACTCAAACTCCGCATACCTCAGCAACTAAAATAATCAGCCCTGTAATTAGAGCATAAATAACACTAATTGATTGCAAGGTATAGGCATAAGCCCACAAGTTTAGTATATTGCATGTAATAAAAAACCAATATAAAAACTAGGAGCCTATGCCAAACATGTTAATGAATTTTACCAATAATACCGATACTATTACAAGCCAAGTCCAAGATTTTTCTCATATATTTAAGGTTGGGAGCATTCTTCGTTCTTGTGGTGCCCACAAGCAAAAAGGCATAGAGGTCATGAAGGTCTTCTATTATCTCTGCACCCTGTTGTTCTGTAGGATATCTATGAACAGAGATCAAAATACTCGAAACCATGGGAATATGGTGAAAAAAGATACTTGCTACCGGTTTCTCCAATCGACAAAAATGAACTGGAATAGGTTTCTCTCCCTATTGGCAAGAGCCATCATTATCAGAAATTTCATTCCAATACGCAGGAATGATTGTGAAAGGGGGAAAAAACCCTTCTTCCGGTTCTTTTCCATGTTGAGGAAGAATCTTTCTCTTGTATCAGGAGTAATACCTTCAAGAGCTTTGGTAAGAGATCCTTCAGTTGGTTTGTCCATATACATATGCCAGCACAGAGCATGGAAATGCTTTGGTCGGTACAGTGCTCTGTCAGGACAGGTCATGATACTCTGAACGATGGAACGCTGTACTTTCCTCTCCAGAGGGAATACCTTCTTGAGCACCTTGGTTACCCCAGTCTCGGTAGCGGCTTTCTCTTCTGGAGAAATTGCATGGAATCTTGCATTCGGGATAAACGAACCAGCAACCATTTCTCCGATATAGGTGCATCTGTGATCAGGATACGTCTTCCCCGAAACCCGATGAGAAGTCAAGATACATGCTTATATTTGAACTAGGATGTAGCCTATAATTTCCCTGAGGATTCTGGTTGTACTACATCCTCTTCGAGAGCCTGGAGGATGACCACATTTGTATTGTTGCAGACGAGGCGTTCGGTAAGGGCTGTCCCAAATACGTCTGTCCCTTCAATTACGATAGTTTTGTGATGTTGCATGGTGGTGTTTCTTTCGTATGGTCTAGCCAGGACATGGTTCTGTGAGGGATATCGGCTTCATAGAATATTGCGGGGTCGTCCACGGTAAAACCCAGGTTCCTGTAGAAACCTTCCCTCGAAACCTGGGAATGGATGTAAATGGGAGGTTCGGCGAGAGAGAGGGCGCACTGGACAAGGAGTTTCCCGTAGTTGAGACCTCTGTATTCTTTCAAAATAGCTACCCGTTCAAGCTTGGTTCCCTCTGCGGTCTTGCGTATTCTCAGTGTCCCTGCCGGTTTTTTCCTCAGGAGGAGAAGTAGATGGCCACAAGAGGTGTCGAGCCCATCAAGATCTATCTCGGAGGCAACATGCTGTTCTTTTATGAACACAATTTTCCTGATGGTCTGACACTGGCTTAGATAGTGATGATAGAGCTCATTGTTTTGGACACTTTCTCCAATGAAGATAACAGTTTGTTCCATAAGCGTCATAATACAGCTCAAGCGGCATTGGGGCAAGTATCTTTATTTTGCAGTGGACAAACACCTTTTTCTGCTATAGTTTTAACGAAAAGAGGTAAATATGCGAGTATGTGTAATTGGTAACGGTGTGGCAGGTTCCATGGTAGCTGAAAGACTCTCCATTCGAAGTCTCGTTGTTACCTTGTACACGGAAGAGCCTTATGGGTTCTATAGTAGGATAAAGCTTCCCCAACTTCTGTGTGATGAGACTGCACTCCGTGCGCTTCCCTCTTTGAGGGAGGCTCCCTATCTCGTCCATAAGGCGGTACGAAAAATAGATCGCCAGAAGCAGGAACTCCTTCTGGCGGGTGGTGAGACAACCCATTATGATTTTCTTGTACTTGCCACTGGAAGCAGGGGCAGGATACTCGAAGCTTTCGCCGATACAAAAGGGGTCAGTACTCTCAGAACCCTTGAAGATGCCCTGCTTATTGGGCAGACCATTACCGACCCGGTGGTGGTGTTAGGTGGTGGTCTGCTTGGTCTTGAGGCTGCTCTGGCCATTATGCGAAAGGGCTATTCCGTCACTGTTTGCGAAGGTTCTCCCCATATTCTGGGCAGACAACTCAATGCGCAGGCTTCAAAGCTCTTACGTACCCAGCTGGAATCTGACGGTCTTGTTATCCATGAGAACGTGAAGGCTACCGGCAAACGGGTTGATAAAGAAGGGCGAATCGAAGCGTTGTTAGCAGAAGACAGGGAGCCTATCGCTTGTAAAACCCTCATTCTCTCCTTGGGAGTGAATACCGAGACCACATTGGCCAAGGATGCCAATCTCGAGGTCGACAGAGGTATTGTCGTTGATGAAAAGCTGAGGACCAGCGATGAACATATCTTTGCGATAGGCGACTGTGCCCAATATAAGGGGCAAGTACCAGGCATTCTTCCCGTTGCCATTGGGATGGCCCAGAGTGTCATGGCCACGTTGCTCGGAGAAACCAAGGACTATATTCCCCCGGTGCTGATGACCCGTTTCAAGGACGAGAAGTTGGGAATCGTAAGTGTGGGAGATGTTTCGGGTAAAAGTACCAACAAGCTGAAAGATGGTCGTTATGAAGCGTATTTCGTCGATGAGGGAAGGCTCATTGGAGCTATCCTATACGGCAATACCGAAAATATGGCCTTCATGCGTTCCCGTTATCTGAAGGCTGTTACCACTGAAGAAATTGCTGAACTCCTGTCTTTCTAGGTGATGCGTTTGACGATCTAGAGACGACTTCCGAAATCACCCAGGACCTGGGTTTCTGCATCATATCCTGTTCTCTCTCTAAACTGTTGATTCAGTTTGATCCCTGCATGGGTCCACAGCTCTCCCGTAACCCTGTTATGTTCAATTTTGCTGTCCAGCGAAACGGCATTACTGACAACCTCCTGAGCTTTGTTCCCCCGCTTATGGCTATAGGACTTACCTTGTTGATAATGTCACCAAATATTTAACGGATCAACAGCAGAGAATATAAGTCCCCCTAGCCTTTTTACCCTCATCCTTAACCTCCCACATTTTTCCGACTAAAACCGAAATTTGCCTTTTCTCATAACCTTGAGCTGTCATTCAAGTCCCTCTTCACAGCATCAAAAGATTTGCCGCTTTTCTTGAAAAACGCAATCAGCTCCAAGCCCTGGATATGTTCTTTTTCCTGTATCAACGTCTCCAGTTTCGAAAGAGTTTCGTCGTATTTTCCCTTTGCTTTGACCACTTCATCTTCAGCCTGTTTTATCTTTGATTCAATACCGGCCATTGTCTTCTGCCTTGGCATTTTCATCTTCCCCCTTGTCTTTGTCATTGCTCTTGGATTTGTCTGCTTGTCTTAGGTCTGCGCTGAGCTTTCTGACCTTCTCTCGGATGAAATCCTCATCAGCATCAAAGGCCTGCAATATGATCTTCTGCTTTGCCGTGACAGCGTGGTCCAGCCGGTAAACCCCGTCAAACTGCTTTATGAGCTCGATCTTCTCCAAATCCTTCATTGCAGCCGGTACGGTCATGTAATTCTGTTTGTTCTGCATGGCGGCCTTCGCAACGCGGAGAGCGCGATACAATCTGCACCTGATGATCAGGGCAACGAATCCTATGAAGATCTTTGCGGATGCCGATTCGTTAGAATAGACCCTGAGGGGTTTGTTGCCGAGGAAAGTCTTGTCGCTCCGGAAGAGTTTTTCAGACTGGTCCCTCCTGTCATACAACTCAAGTGCATCCTTTGCGGTCATCCGTGCGGATGTGACTAGCGCGAAGTAGCCGCAGAGATTCATCTCCATCTCTACGACATCTTGCTTCTCCCGTGCAAAAAGAAACTTCTTGTCCTTGTAGAATAGGGTATAGTAGTTGCCGTATTCGTTTGGAAATTCGAATTCGCAGTTCTTGTACTTTTCGAAATGCTTCTCCATGTTATTGAGCTTCTTCTGGAGCTTATTGATCTCATCGTTTTGCCTGTTGAAGCTGAAGCAGAGATGGATGTACCGATCCTTCTCATCATCCTCATAAAGTTTTGTGACAACTGTCTTAGCATAGACATCATTGGACTTTATGTAACAATTGCGATTCTTCTCGAATGACCCATAGTTGGCAATGACAAGCTTGGATACGAGTTTCTTCAGCCCTTTGATGAACATGATGAAATCGAAGCCATTCTCATCCAGGTACTTGATGTTCTTCTTGCTGAAGTACCCTCTGTCCAGAATGAATCCCGAGTTCCGGTATCCATATGCCTTGGCCTTGTCGAGCATGTACTGGAGCTGCGACACATCCACAATGCTCCCCGGATACTCCTCATAGAATAACGGGTCCTGGTTGTCGGTGTCATACGCTACGGAATAGTTGAAGATTGGTTCGGGCGCCGTATCTTTTGACTTTCCGATTTCCACCATCTCTATGTCCCCGGCCTGGCATTTCTTGTTGGTGGAGTCGTAGGAAATGTAGATCTTCTGGTCGTGAGGTCTATTCTCGTTCCATCTGTTGAGGAAATCCACGATCTGCTCATCTGTGATCTCCTGTAGGAATTTCGATATCTTCGTATCACTGTATATATGCATATCCCTGCTGAACAGCGGATGGTTGAACGCATAGTCGGGGTAATACTGTGCGGCATTGTCTTCGCTTATCAAGGAGTAGGCGGCAAGATCAAGGAACAGTCCGCTGCCGTCACCGACGGCATCTCTGACAATCTTGTCCAGATGGCTTTTCCTGATTACATCCTCTATGACAAAGAAGGCACCGGCCCGGATGCAGCTGCTTCTGATACCCGCAGACCCATTCTCCAGGACCGTGGCCTCGGGGAAGTGTTTATAGTAGTTCTGGTTGGGGTACATCATGGTGGGATCGCAGGGATACTGCTTCCCGATGGTCGCTCTCCTGACGATGGTGTACTGCTTTTCGCGTTTATATTCCCGTGCGTATTCATACTCGATGTAGACGGAGGGCCCCTTCTTCCTCCGGGTTATTTTTCCGTGAACATCAGGGATTTTGACAAGAAAATCGTAGTGCATCCTGTTGCCTCTCTTTAAGTCGTATTTACGACTAAAAATAGAATATCATTCCATTCCATAAAATGCAACAGAAAACAAGAAAAAATACTACAATATATGGATTTATGCTTTAGTTGAAGGCCTTATGTGTCGCCTTTAGTCGGAAAAATGCGGGAAGTTAATGTAGCCATGGAAGATATCCCTTAGGAGCTACGAGGATACGAGGGTTGGCAGATATCTTAGCTGTTCTCTATGGAGGAGAAGAGTTCATATTCAAAGCGATCTACGATCCTGAGCAGCTGCGTAAGGTCTTAACAAAAATAACCCGTTTCTACATTGAAGTAATGGAATTCCAACTAAGCCTTATTCCTGATTTTCATGGAGGCACAGGATCCTTCTATTATTATCTATGGACCCCTCATGATACCGTATGGCATCAGGAGGATTCGGTTATGCTGCTCTCTCCCACTATTTATGATGAGGTTATTAAACCCTTTGATGAGCAGATCTATACCCACTTCAAGCATAATATCTGCCACTTCCATTCAACAGGAGGATTCATTCCCTATCAAGAAGTACTATCATTCCATCCTCTGGCTATAGAGATGCATCTAGACAGCGGCGGACCTTCCGCTGAAGCACTGTTTGACCGTCATCGTGAGATTCTTCACACTACCCCCTTGATGATATGGGGGAAATTCACGCAACAGGATCTGGATTGGGTGTTCTCTAAGCTTTCACCTGAAGGACTGGCCTTGAATATTGTTGTCCGATCTGCTGAGGAAGCAGCAAAGATCTGGGATGCATATATCCTGCATCCGTCCCATTTTCCCAAGAGATGAAAGATGGTCAAAGGGGACATGGCTATCGGTGAAATTCCCCGGCCTGATCACCCCGAGCAAAAGTGAATACGCAGGGAAAGAACATCCTGAACCACTAGAACGCATTATCTCAATATCCGGTATATGCTCTACAAGACATTGTCTTTTTAGAACGCTTGATTCGATCTCAGCAATAGCTAACCAACTCCCGTGTTTCGGCGTATAGTGGATCTCAAGTCTTGAAGCTAACCTTCCAGCTACTTCCGGGGAAAACGTATGATAGAGTGATGCGGTCTTATGTGTGTTCAGATTGTGCATGACAAACACTATTTTTTCTGCATCAGCATACTGCTCTTCTCCCATTTCTCTGATGAATCCGGCCCACTCCGTTCTCCTGCGATGTTCGGTAATCGCTGCTTTACGTTTATCTCCCAGCAGCTCCACTTCAAGAAAGATGCTGGCAACTCCATCACGCACATATTCTTGAACGTAGGACTAAGATAGACTGGGCAGATCAGATCAAGGAGCTATCAGACAAAGAGTATCCTCATGCAGAGAAGGTTGTACTTGTCATGGATAACTTGAACACGCACAACATCTCATCATCGTATACCGCTTACGCTCCCAGGGAGGCTTTTAGACTCTCTCAGCGGTGAGAAACACATCATACCCCAAAGCATGGAAGTTGGCTCGACATAGCGGGAATCGAACTCTCTGCATTAACGAATCAATGTCTGGATCATAGGAGAATCGACAATATCAAAGAATCAGCAAGAGAAGTATTGAGTTGGTCAGTCTCAAGGACTTCAAGACAAAAAGGTGTTGATCGGCAATTTGATACAGATACTGCAAGAATGGAATTCAAGTCGTTGTATCCCATGATCGAATTGAAGAATTAGTGTTTACAGTCTATCAGGGGTGCTCAAGGGGTATATGGGAATTGTTGATTTCCGAAAGGAGTAAAAAGAGGTTTGCAGGGGACTTCCTTGTTACTCTTTCAAGAGTGTTTACCCTGCTGGATGAATCGACACTGAAGAAAATATTGGGTTAGAAGATGATCATTCTTTACGAACATACTGTTATTACCTTGCCAAGTGATAATTTGATGCGGCAGCTCTGAATAATGCTTATGGGTAATTGACATCTACGACATTTGGCTGTATTATAATAGACATATGGCGGAGGTGGTAATATGGCTTCACTCACTATAGAGAGACTACTCGGGGGACCAAAGGTATTGGGGCATCCAATTCATACAGAAATGGATATATATGAATTGGGGAAAGAAGGCATCTCAAAGAAAGCATTGATGGACTTATCGAAGAATATCAACTTGTCTATCCGCTCAATGTCAAATATTCTTCATACCTCTGAACGTACCCTGCAGCGAAAAAAAGATATAGATCTTTTGAATGGGAGTATATCAGAACACATCATACAAATCGCAGAAGTGTACTCCCACGGAAATGCGGTATTCGATACGATGGAAGATTTCCAGACCTGGGTGCATACTTCAAATAAAGCATTTGAAGGAAAGGAACCTATAGAATTATTATCCTCCCGCTATGGGGCACAGATGGTATTGGATGAATTAGGACGGATCGAACACGGAGTCTTCTCCTGATGAAGCTCTATCGCATTGCTAAGAAAGCCTACATAGATGATTTGTCCGGCGAAGGTGCACGTATGTACGGGGGGCGGTGGAACCGAAAAGGAACAAGTGTCATATACACTGCTGAAAACCGTTCATTAGCTACCGTAGAATATTTAGTGCATGTCCCGATGACGCTGATTCCGCGGGATACCTATATCGCAGAGCTTTCTTTACCAAAGGAAACAGCATATGACCAAATAGAAACAACAGCGTTACCAAAACACTGGGCAAGCTATCCTGCTCCATTAGCTCTCGCAGAGATCGGGGAAGCCTGGGTCAAAAGAGATGCCAAACTGCTCCTGAAAGTTCCTTCGGCAGTGGTAAGAGAAGAATGGGTTATATTGATAAACCCGAAACATAAGCTGTTCAGTGAATTAAGGATCACCAGAGTTGAAGCATATAGTTTTGACAAGAGACTTCTGTAATAGCATAACGCAGCCTATCTTCTTGATATGTGAACTCATTATCAAATCTGTCAAAATCTATATCTTTAA
>CAYYPJ010000004.1:0-28621 GCA_964473495.1 uncultured Spirochaetales bacterium | reverse complement strand
AGAGAATTCATGTGCGATGGATCGTTTCTTTCATGGCTTTCAGCCAGTGTGTTGCATTTATAGCTATCTATTTTCTTAATACACCAACGGGATATGTATTCACAATCATCGGGCTGGGATTTTCCAGCGGGTTGATGGGAACTATTCAGACTGCTGTTGTTCCGAAGGTCTTCGGCCGACTGCATCTTGGAAGTATCAACGGGTTGATCACTTCGATAATCGTCATTATGAGTGCTCTTGGTCCAGTGTTTCTCTCAGTTGTCAATGATATTGGCGGGTCACTTCGTACCGGTGTGATCATTATGAGTGTACTCCCTGTGATCACCCTGATCATCTCCCATAAGATGCAGGATACGTTCCCTAAGAAGTGATCTCCGGGGCATCAGCATGATAGCTGCTTCTCGTAAAGGGGGAAGCCATGACCCAACGAAATCCAAGATCCTCAGCTTGTTCAGCCCACCAGGTGAATTTTTCAGGAGTGATAAAATCTACGACATCAAGGGCATCTTTTGCAGGTTTCAGATATTGTCCCAGAGAGATCCGTGTGCAGCCTGCACTGCGAAGGTCTTTTAGCGTCTGTATCACCTGCCGATCACTCTCACCTAATCCCAGCATCATCGATGTCTTTATGGGAACTGTCGGCCAGCGGTGTGCCGCCTTTTCTAGAAGATTCAGTGTCCTGTGGTAATCTCCTCCGGGACGTGCGGTATGGTAGAGTTCCGGAACAGTCTCGACATTATGACTGAAGACGAAGGGAAGGGCTTCTTCCAGGATCTGCAGGGAGGAGTCCTGAGATGATTTGAAGTCCGGGACAAGAAGTTCGAAACGCATTGATGGGCGTATCTTTCGGCAAGCTGCAATAACTGCACGAAATTGTGATGCCCCTCCGTCCTGCAGGTCATCACGATCGACACTTGTGATCACTAAATAGGTGGTTCCTATCTGTTTTACCATCTCTGCTACTCTCTCTGGTTCTGTAGGGTCTATCGGTTCAGGTATTCCGTGACCCACGGCACAGAAGGGACAGTTTCTGGTACAGATGTTTCCCAGTATCAGGACGGTAGCTGTCCCTCGTGACCAGCATTCTCCCCTGTTTGGGCACTTTGCATCGGTACAAATGGTCTGGACACCCGTATCATGGATGATTCTTTCGGTGTGGATGAAAGATGCATCATAGTACATCTTCTTTTTGATCCAATCAGGAAGTCTTTTTCTTTTTTCCATCACTTGTCATCGCTCCTGTCGTTCTTTGAAAAGAAATCTCTGCAGTACATCTCTGTGAAGTCATATATCTCGGTCATTGCTATCTTCTTGCCGGTCTCTTCTGTGAGGCTGGTCATCCTTACTCCCTCAATCCCACAGGGAATGATCTTGGAGAATATGTCCAGATCATTACTCACATTGAAGGCAATACCATGCATAGTAACCCCTTTTGTTATCTGCACACCGATAGATCCTATCTTCTTTCCACCGACCCAGACCCCCGGGTAACGGTTTCGTCTGTATGCCTTGACTCCGTAGTGCGCTGAAAGCTCTATGCCGAGAGCCTCGAGAAATCGTATGTAGGGGACGACACGTAATCTTCTTTTCGTAAGATTGATGATTGGATAGACGACCAGTTGCCCCGGGTTGTGTGCTGTAGAACCTCCTCCCCGATGTATCTGAACTACGTGTATTCCCTTTTTGTGCAGCATGTCACGATCTTCAAGCAGTTTGTTATGTTCATTTCGTATTCCCAGGGTGATCACCGGAGGATGTTCCAGTATGAGGATGGTATCAGGAATGGTATCCTCCATCCTCTGTCTCTGCAGAGATGACTGCAGAGTGAGGGCTTCTTCGTAGGGTATACGACCACAGTTGATGCAGATGAGATCAGAGGTTCTTTGCTGTGATATTGTCTCTATGATATCTCGATATTCCATGATGTATACTGACAGATTACCAGAGGACTGTCAATTTATCAGAGAGGTCTTCTTCTTAATTTATGTCTTCTGATTATATGATTCTCTCCTTGTTTGTCCTATGAGCTGAAGCTTATTATTTTACTCATATACATAATAATATAGAGTATTAATACTTATAATATCTTGTGAATGTAAGATAATGTAAATACACTTAGGTATGATACATAGGATAAATGATAAAGTAGAGGTGTGCTGTGAATGAGAGCAGATTATTATGGGTCGTGATTATAACTATTATGATTTCAGGTGTATGCGGGCTGTGTGTCTCCTGTAAAACCGGGAGAATACTTATGGGTATATGCGGTGGTGAGCAGCAGTATCTTGTAGATCGTGTCACAACTATGGTCAACTATGCATATCATGCTTCATATGCTTTTATCGATCAGGTCTATGGAGCCGATGCTGATTCAAATCAAGTACTGCCTGAGGGTGTGATGGTCTCCGCAGATAGGAGAACAGGGCTCTTCTGCTGCAGTTATTCCGAGTATACCAAGGAGGGGCAAGGGATGATGCTGAACGGTACCTACACATTGCGGCAGAAACATGAGGTCACCTATCATGTGATCACTCTTACTGTGACAGAAGAAGGTGCTGACCCGATCTCAATCGATATATCGATGAGACTATGTCAAAAGCCTTATGGAAAGATGACATACGAATTCAGCCACTGCCGGGTGAATGATATAGCATTTCCGACTGATCCGCTGAAGGAGTGTCATATTGCTGCCGGGCCTATAAGATTAACAAAAGACGGCAGTATACTACTGCAGAAATTACCGACACTGTAATGGAGGGATCTATGAAGAAGTACCTATATACGACCCTGTTACTAGTTTTGTTAACAGGTGTCACAGGATGTCTGACCACCAGCGGTCCTTTTGGGAAGGAGCCGCCTGATGCATATATCCCCACGAAAGCAGAGCTCTCACGAGTTTTCTCTGATATAGCAGAGGTTCTGCAGTCATTGTCTGACGGGAAACTTGACGAATCTGCTGACGGATTGATGATGAATACTCGTGTAGACGAGGGAGGGAGTCTATGCTTCACGATCGCTTATGACGGATACACCTCTGATACGACAGGTTTGCACTATGATGGTTCTATCGAGATAGAAACACGGTTCACTGCAGCTGGAGAACTGGATTCTATGATGATGCGTATTGGTGCAGCGGCTAATGGAGATAGTCTCACAGATCAGATAGAACTTGATATAAACGTAGAATACACCATTGCTTCTGATACGTATGAGTTCTATCGCTGCTATGTGAATGGATGTATGTTCGACAGTGAGGTGATAGAGCAGCTGCTTCGACAGTCGGGACTATGAGATCTGAGATCATGACTTCGTGATATGCTTCGGGGAAGGTCCCGATATGGTCTTGTATATATATTTCAAAGCGACTTCTGTAGTCTTCTTCAACGAGGGATTTATTATAGGAATACGTACACATTGAAGTATTACGGTAAAACACTTTTTTATCTTTTACCGGTCCCAATTCAATAAGCCGCTCTTCGTTGATTTTTTTCTTTTCCAATAGTATTTCGAAACCATAGGCATAGAGCTTCTTACCTATGCAGATTACAAACTCAAAATATGAGGACTTATCTTTGTTGGTCTCATCCAAGCGGAAAAAACGGTCGGGAATATCACTGCTGACCGTTCCTGAAAATACAACCTTCAGAGCAAAATCCATGGCCTTGACCATGTTTGATCTTTGTTAAATGAGAGAAAATTGCCGACAGTAAATCTTGCTAGTATGTTCTCACTTCTTTTAACAGGGAATATATGATGGTACTACAGCATGGTAGGAGAGGCCGTCCAAGATCTTCGTCTCGATAAAAGTGAGAATATCACATCATATTTGTGAAAGAATGTTAACTAGAATTGCCGCCTGTGTTTTTAGACATAACCTCTTGGTTTTGCCTTGCGATTTGATTTGTCGGGTTTCATCGTTGTGAAGGGGATTGATGTGCGGCTGGAACAAGTAGAATATATACACAGAATGATTGTCAATTTGCTCCCAAGAGTAGGTCTCCCACGATAGGGGGATTTCCGGGATTGTCAGTTTTTTGGTAGACCAATTCTACCAGGGGTCCGGGGAGGCTCCCTTTGATTTTCCGTTTTATGGCGGATATCCCAGTAGACTGTGCAGGTTTTGTATCATCGGAAATTACTATGTGACGTTTTTTATATTTCATGGTACAATGGTGCGTTGCTCATAGAAGCGACGCTTCCGAGCCTTTAACCCCTACGGTACTATCGTGCTAAGGGAGAAGGACGATGGGAGTGCTGGAAACGGCATATGCAGCGAGAGAGCTGCTGTAGAGTGAAGTGAATCTTTAGTCTATTCCTCCCGTGTTTGGAAAGGAAGGTACCATATGTCTCGTGAATACAGATGCTGCAGGGTTGTATACATAGTTGTACTCTTATGCAGTATATCGTTAGGTCTCTATGCTGATCCGTACCTCTCTATCATCGTCAATAATACACTCTCTGCATCATATAGTTATGATGAGCTTTCCGCTTTTTCCTATGACATACCCAAGATGGAAGGGATTCAGGTTCTTAATGATCATGGGGGCCCTGCTTCCGGGGTGATGCTTGATGAGATTGTACCGATCATGATTGAAGCATGGGATCTTAGTCTCTATGACGCATCTGAGATGATACAGCATCTCAGTGATGATCAACTTGCAGAGAAGCTTCCCTCGTTGGCCTTTGCCCTTGATGATCCGAACCATAGGTATCGTCTGTCATTGACTGGAGAGCGTTCCAGCGAAGAGCAGATGAGTATTTGGCTCAGTTGGGAGGGAGTGGATCGGCTGAAAGAGGAGATACAGCGGTATGCTCAGATGCATGGTATTTCCATAACGATGCTTGAAGTGCCGAAGTGTGCCGCGAAGCTGTCACAAACACATTCGGGAGGCGGAGAAGTACCTGATGCTGTTATGGTGCAGACGGATCAGATCTATGAACTGGTCGTGAATGAGGTTCTTCAGCCTTTGGACTATATGGATCTGCATCTGCTTGATGCGAAGGGATTGGAGGCCTTCTCACTCTTCGGGAGACAGTGGGCTGTTCCTTTCTACTTTGACACACAGGTCATTCTTGCCAACAGAGATCTTCTTGCCCGAGCAGAGGTGGATCCTGAAACTATCAGGACTCTCTCAGATATTGAAGATGCCTGCATGTCTCTCTCATCGCTTGGTGATGAGATCATCCCGATCACCTGGAATCTCTATTCTGCCTATTGGCTGCTGCCGTTTCAACTTGGCTTCGGGAAGGAAGGACTGATAGAGTCCGATGGGAACGTCATTGTCGATGATGAGGCCACATATGATGCGGTCACCTATCTTCTCGGTCTCAAAGAGCAGGGACTGCTTGCCGCCAATGAACGGGATGCTATGTTCTCAAAGTTTGTTTCAGGAGGTATAGGGATGATAGTCTCATCCTCCTATATGATTCCCGAGCTTGAACGACTGCATTTTCCTTTTGCGGTCATTCCCTTCCCCCTCTGTCAGCAGACAGGATCTGCTGTTTCCCCGCTTCTTGACTACAAGGCTTTTGCCATCCCGAAACGGAGTAGGAATCCTATTTTAGGAAGGCGTCTGATCCAGTACATGTGCGGGGTAGGTATGCAGCAGAGGTTTCCACGGGATCTCCATAAATTACCTGCATTAGGTGCCATTCTCGATGACGAAGGACATTATGCTATGCTGTCTTCCAGTTATGGCAGGGGGTATGTGATACCTCCCTCTATAGGATATCGCATCTATAAACAGATCATGTGGAAGATGCTGCGTTTCATGATCACCGGTGAACTATCCGTTGAAGATGGATTGGCACAAGCTCAGAAACTTATCTCTGCCCAAATGGCTGAATATCTTCCTCGGGAACAAGAGTATAGACAGCAGTTGGGTACCGATATGAATAGCGATACACGTGAACAAGGAGTTGATAATGTACAGATGGAAGCTGAGTGCTCTCATGATGATCGTACTGATCGGGGGTTTTTTAGTTGGCTGCGTAAGTTATGGCAGTGATGTAGATACTGTAAGCAGTGCTTCGCAATCAGGGTGGAGCATAACTCTGAAAGGGCTGCGTGAGGATACGGTCGATCAGGATTCATACGATGGAATAGTGTCTCAGTATGGAAGAGATATCAAGGTTGAAAGAAAAGGCGTTATGCATACTTACCATGGGATCCCGCTTTCAGAGGTGATCGCACGGATTGATGGTACCGATGCTGCCGCTCCATTCTCTTTTGACCGTAGTCTGTGGGAATCAGGATATGATGTTACGCTCACCTCGGTAGACGGCTATGCTGCGACTTTCTCTACTGCCGAGATGCCGGTAGAAGCTCTCTACCTGGTTGATTCAAAAGATGGAGAGAAAACTGCTCCCGGGATCGTCGGGGTAGATGTCTCTACAAAGTATTGGATCAAAGATATTGTATCAATCTCTTGTGATCTGGGAACATCCACAAAGCCGCTGTTTGCCCTGCAGGTCTTGATCAATGATGATCAGTTCAGCTTCACCCTGGACGATCTAGAGAAGACTCCCTACTATGTTGGGGGCCTCGGAGGGTATACCACTTCAGCAGGAACCTACTATGAACACCGCTATAGCGGTGTTCGCTTTGCCGATTTCCTACGCTCTTTCGTGCCCTTGAGTGATGAGAATTCTATCACGGTCGTTGCTACTGACGGCTATGAGATGACTTATGCCGTATCTGATCTGCTTGATGAGGATGATGGTATCTGGATACTTGCTACGAAAGAGGATGGAGAACCGCTGCCGCTGGATCCGGGGTATATTCGTACTATTAAGATCGCTTCTTCTGATGATGCACCTGTTCCGAACATCGATGGGCACAATTCTGCAAAGATGGTGGGAACTATCAAAGTATCAGCAGATACCTATCGTGATTTCTCGTTGAAGATCATCGGAAAGATGGATTATACTATTGATCGTACTACCCTGCAGTCGGGTGTTAACTGTACTGCCCATAAGAAGGTTATATCCTACTACAACCGTAAGAGCGATACGGTCGAACACTATACAGGAATGCCGCTCTATTACCTGCTGGCCTTTGGTGATGATCCGGAGTATGCTCCGCATAAACAGACTGACAAAAAGATTCTCTCCTATGATGCAGCAGCTGCTGAACGTGGATATTCAGTCAGGGTCACTGCGGCTGACGGATACTCAGTCACTCTTGACTCTCGAGACCTCCATGAGAATAAAGATGTGATCATTGCGATGTATCAGGATGGGAAAGAACTTTCAGAACGTGACTGGCCTCTAAAGCTTGTATGGGATAAAGATGCTGAACGGGTTCCCGAAGGGATCAAGGCAATCAGAAATGTCGTTTCCATCGAACTGCTCTTTGAGTAGCAGATGAGATCAGGAAAGAAACGAGGGTGGCTGCTGCTGGTACCTATGGTACTGGTCTTGGGCTTGGTCACTCTCGTCCCGAGTATTGATGCCGTGATTGCGTCGCTCTTCTCACATCTCGGCAGCAGGTCTCATTTTGTCGGATTGGATCAGTATCGACATATCATGGCAGATAGGGCATTCTCGTATAGTCTCAACATAACCATCGGGTGGGCTTCTCTCAATGTTCTTTGTACCACGTTCTTCGGGATCACCCTTGCTGAGCGGATGCAGCGTAGAAAGAAAGCGCGTAGAGGAGGGTTTCTCTATGGGATACTGCTTATTCCCTGGGGGATCCCCATCTATATAGCTGTTCCCCTATGGCGGGCGCTGCTGCACGGGGACGGAGGATCTTCCCTCTTCTTTCACCTGACCGGGATTCAGATGAATCTTATCACCGATCCTGCAGCTGCATATGCTGCAGCACTTATGGTCAGTGTATGGATGAATCTGCCGCTAACGACTTTTGTCATCTATTCACATCTTCGATCTATAGATCCTGCTCTTCTCGATAGTGCACGGCTGGAGAGTGCTGACCGTTTTATGGTGATGCACTATATCCAGTATCCGTTGGTACGCTCTTCGGTGATGATTATGGCGACACTGAATTTTGTCAAGGCATGTAAGGAATTCACCTTGATCTATCTGCTTACCGGCGGAGGAGTACCGCTGATTTCCGGGATTACTG
Organism: uncultured Spirochaetales bacterium; assembly: GCA_964473495.1. Classification (GTDB taxonomy): domain Bacteria; phylum Spirochaetota; class Spirochaetia; order CAKZLE01; family CAKZLE01; genus JAIPFY01. Next base: position 20,532 of record CAYYPJ010000004.1, on the reverse strand, counting down.
AGCGATATGTCATAGGGTCTACTACCACGCTGGGTGTGCTGCTCTATGATATCTTCACCGGACTGGAGGGGTACGGGATCGCTGCTGCATATGCAGTCATGATGGGAATGATGGTCGTGATCGTCATGGGGTTCTGGCTGATTTCAAGAACGGAAGATCAGGAGCAGCGAGGTGGGAAGATGAGGAGGTATGCTTCGCTGGTGACGTTGGTGACTATCATCTTTTCATGGAATCTGCCGATGGGCTGGAAAATTGTAGGAGTGATCGGCTGTATCTCGGCATATGGATCGAAACGTATCTTTACGCTGCTTGCGTGGGGATATGTGGCCGGAGTAACTATTATGGTCATCAAACAGGGCTTTCTTGCCGGGTTTTCACCTGCCGCAGCTGCACTGTTGTTTGTTCTTGTACAACAACGCGTGGCATTGCGAAGCTATCATCGGCAGATTGGATCGATTGGTTATCGTATTGTATCGCTCAGTGCCGTCCTGTTCATGGTTGTCTCATCACTGCTCATCGTATACTATCTCTTCTGGCTTAGTCTTTCAGGGGTCCATGCATGCTATGTGAATACTATTGTACCTCCTCGGGCCTCTCTGGATTCATTCATTCGGCTCTTCACCGAGGAGTCTATCATTCGGTATATGATGAACACAGCACTGATTGCTGTCGGAACAGCACTATTGGTGCTTTTTGTCGTGGTTCCCGCCGCATGGATGCTTGCTAATCATTCACGGAAAGTCTCTGATAAAGTAGTATACGGTGTCCATGTAACAGGAGTCATGGGGGGCATGCACTCGCTCATACCGCTCTTTATGGTATTTGTTGTGCTTGGGTTGGTGAACACCTATATAGGATTAATATTTGTCTATACTGCTCATGCTATACCATTTGCTCTGATGACGGTGAAGAACTTCTTTGAGGATCATGACCGGGCATTGAAAGAAGCCGCCCTTCTTGACGGGGCATCTACAATGGAATATCTTCGATTCATCCTTATGCCGCTTTCCCTGCCGATGATAAAGACAACTATGCTTGTTGCTCTGTTGGGAGCATGGAATGGATTTATGGCTCCGCTGATCCTGCTCTTTGATGAATCACGGTATCCTATAAGTTTGAAGCTCTACTCCTATGTCGGTTCGATCGCATCAGGTGCTCCCCGCTGGGGACTTTTTGCAGCTGCAGCTGTGGTGAATCTGATCATCATACGACTTATTGGGGGCAGAGAATTAGACAGGTTCTCTCTTAAGTAAACCGTGATGCTGAAGAATACATCGCAATTCTCCTGAATCCCTCAAATCTTAACTGTCCCTAAATCTATCTGCCCGGCGAAATGCCTGTTCCAAATGTTCTTCCTCATTGGTGCTGGACACCAATCCTATCTATCTGTAGAGATACCTCACTGACAGTAATTATTTCCTTACCCACAGTATTGCCATGGTAAAATAGTAATATATTATCTATGGGACAGAGTAGATTTTTGTTGTCATATGTCTATGTATGGTATATTATCTATATTTAACTGAGTATATGTAAATATAAGTAAATATTAATGGAGGTACAACTATGCGATGGCAGCAAATCAAATCTTTTAGGAGCATATATGAACAAGTGCAAAGGGTGGACAAGTGGAGCTGTGATCCGGATTGTGTCTTTGATGTTCTGCTGTATGGTGATCATGGCTGGGTGTACGGACATCAGTGAAGGAGAGGGACCTGTCACGGTGACTATTGCGATGAGACTTGACAACTCTCGGGATCTGTCAGATCCCGTAGAAGAGGTAGGAAGGTGTTATGCCGAGGTCTATAGAAGCAGTGCAGAAGGGGATCTGGAACAGCTTGTCACGACAAACGGGGGTTCGGTCGTGGTTGAACTTACATTCAATGAAGAAGACTCCTCTTGGACTGGTACGCTTGAACTGGCTGAACAGTGCAATGGTATGATCGCTGCCGTAGCGGTAGCTGCTGGTGCTGATGCTCAGCAGGAACCTGCAACACGGTATTATGGAATGGGGAGGGTCAATACGCAAGAGTCGACGTCTGTAGTGTTCCCTGCTAAAAAAGGGTATGCACTGCAGGAAGAGGGGCCTTCCGGCGGATATGTCTTCTATGAGCAGACAAATAAAGAATGGCTTATGACCGGCTGGCGTTATCTGGAAGCAGCACCTGCTGATTGGTTCGGAGAGAGCATTGACCCGATGTGTATATGGGGATTCAATAATAGACTGACACAGGTGACCTCTAAGGAATTCGGCAGAGGAGAGAGGAACACTATAGGATTGTGTGTTCTTGGGGAGAGTGATCCTGATACATTGGCAAAGACTGCCGTAGGCCATTGTTCGGATGCTTCCTGCGGGGAATGCATCTGGTATCTTCCATCAGAAGACGAGCTGACATGTATGCATACGCAGCTTGCTTTGCTCGATGGGTTTGCTGAAGATGGTTTCTACTGGTCGTCGACAGAATCAGATGAGTATCATGCTATGTGTGTCAATATAGCTGGTTCCGGAGAGAGCCTGTCGGTGAGTAAGGCCCTGAACAATCTCGTCTATGTCAAACCGATCAGGAACTTCTGATCTATAGGGAGTGCTAGGTTCAGGAACAATACATTGCTGTGATCACAGGGGAGCTTGCGCTTTGAGTCCGTTGGTATGTATCCTCTTATGAATCAGCTGCTATAAGGAAACATGTTCCAGCAGCTGTCCCCTGATCACAGTAGTACCCGCTACAAGGTATTAAGGCAGCTCATGATTGCATAGAGTTATTCGCTAGTGTACACTATATGGATATAAGTACGGTATGCGGAGGGAAAGAGAGTATGTATCGAGAACTGACAGTGCGGGAGATCGGGATCATGGAGGCAGCCGGCTGCGAATCAGAGAGCTGGGATATGATCAAAGTGAAAGAGGGGTTTGATCCTGACCGGATCCGCAGGGCTGTCTTTTCAGGATCTATACGACTTGGCTGTTATACCGAGACTGTCACACTCCCCGGAGGGATAACGTTCAAGACTGGGGTATATGATGCAGTACTGCACAATGTCACTGTCGGTGATGAAGTACTCATCAGTAAGATAGCTCAATATATTGCAAACTACTCCATCGCTGATCATGTGATAATCTATGAAGCAGCATTACTCGTCGTACGCGGTGCGAGCACTTTCGGAAATGGTACAGAGGTTGCTGTGATCAATGAGGGGGGGGGACGTGAGGTTATCATCTATGATGGTATTTCATCACATGTAGCATACCTCATGGCACTCTATCGCTACCGTCCTCTGCTGATCGACCGGCTCAGAAAGTTAGTAGAGCTATATGTTGCAGATAGTACGTCGAAGATCGGTGAAGTTGGGTCCCATGCGAGAATAGTAGGGTGCGGACCTCTGATCAATATGCATATCGGTCCATGGGCACAACTTGAAGGGACTGCAAGACTCAGTAACGGAACAGTCAATAGTTGTGAAGAGGATCCTTCGATCGTAGGGTTTGGTGTAACTGCTGAAGATTTTATTATGGCCGAAGGGGCGAAAGTAACTGATGGGGTCATCCTGAACAAGTGTTATATAGGACAGGCATCAGAGCTCTCTAAACAGTATTCTGCAGAGGATTCCGTCTTCTTTGCAAACTGTGCCGGTTCCCATGGAGAGGCTTGTTCACTCTTTGCCGGTCCATACACCGTGACTCATCATAAATCAACGCTGCTCATCGCAGTCCTTGTCTCTTTTCTTAATGCCGGGAGCGGGTCGAATCAGAGTAACCATATGTATAAACTTGGGCCAAACCATCAGGGGATCATAGAGAGGGGGTCAAAGACTGCATCAGACTCCTATATGCTTTTCCCTATGCACATTGGTGCTTTCTCTGTGGTTATGGGGCGTCACTACAATAACTCCGATACCTCAGAATTGCCGTTCTCTTATTTGATTGAACATGATGGTGAGAGTCTCCTGATTCCCGGGGTGAACATTAGAAGTATCGGTTCGCTGAGAGATGCACGGAAATGGCCTAAACGTGATAAGAGAAAGGCCCCTGAGAAGCATGAATACATCATCTATAATCTACTTACTCCCTTTACGGTGCAGAACATCATACGCGGGCAGAAGAAGCTTCTGGAGATCAAGGCTCAGGCAGGACACTCTTCGATCAACTACTTCTACAACGGGGTACGCATGACGAAATCCGCTCTAGAACGGGGAATGGAGCTCTATGAACTGGCTGTCAGGCGATATCTTGGGAATATTGTAGTAAATCAGTTACGAGTTTGTGACCGTTCATCTGTTGCATCAATACTGGCAGCACTGAAACCATCGAATGACATAGGATGCGGGGAATGGGTAGATCTATCAGGATTACTGGTACCGAAGATTGAATGTGATCGATTGATCGAAGATATTGAGAAGGGTGTTCTGGGTTCTCTAGAGGCGATCAAGGAACGACTGAGAACCCTCTATGATGACTTTCATCAGTATGAACTCTCCTGGGTCATGGCTCGTATCTGTGAGAAGAAGCATAAGTCGTTTGATGAGCTGACTGGCGCTGATATAAGAAGCATAGTATCTCATTGGATCGAAGCAGTGACTGAACTTGATCATATGCGTGCTAGAGATGGTGAGAAGGAGTTTGCTCAGACGGCAAAGGTGGGATATGCCGTCAACGGAAATCTGCATGATCGAGACAGTGAGTATGAAGTACTTCACGGTACTGCTGAGGGGAACGATTTTATCCACGATCTCAATAATCGATTAGCTGCGAAACAAGCGACTTCCAAGCAGCTGCTGGCAGATCTTGCACGAGTATTATAAGCTCTTTCTTCTTGACAATACTGGGTGATTAAGAGTAATCTCACTAGTATGAGTAGAGGGGCTGACCCCGATAAGATAAAATCACTACAGCAGCAGATAGCTACACAGGCTAATTCCATTGAGTCTCAGCAGAGAAGTATGACATTGCTTTCGAAACGCTTTTGTGAGGTCTCAGATGATTTTAGATTTATCACTGAACTTATGCAGGAGTTTCTGCGAGGTGATAAACAGCTTGGTTCTATTGCAACGCTTCTCTATGATCGTCTGCTTGATAAACTTGGAGCTTTTCGAGGAAGTATCACTGTCTATAAATCCTATGATGAGCAAGAACTCTTTCAAGAGCTTGGGATTTCCCCGACCGTAGATAAGAAGGAGTTCCTGCAGATAAGACGGGAAGATATACAGAAGATAGCTCTGGATCATAAGGCATATCTCAAACGGGAGGTCATTGGATTTCAGGCTTTTCGTATGCGTGATGGTCATGGAGGGATGGTAGATGCCCCGCATCCATTTTACGCTCAGTCAACGACGATATATGATCTAGTTTCAAAGTCGATCACCATATCCAACGATACAGCTCTTCTAGAGGCAGGAGAGCAAGATAAAGCGCAGAAGAATGATACCGGTGCATATTTGAACTATGGGATCGACAAGAATAATGGGAACCGATTGGTTCATATGCACTTTGCATTTCACGATCGGACGGATTTTACGAAAGTTCAGATTGTTTCACTGTTTCGCAATTTTGTCTCTGCACTGCAGCTCATAGTAGAACTTGCTTCAAAGAATAATGAACTAGCAAGGCTCTCCACCTTGGATCCCCTGACAGGTTCTGGGAACCGTCGTCAGATGGACCAGGTTATAGGGCTGCTTATTGAGTATACTCACCGTTACCATGACTTCTTTTCGGTAGCTCTTATAGATATGGATGATTTTAAGCAGATCAATGATCGTTTTGGGCATATGCTGGGAGATTATGTACTCCAGATCCTTGTTTCCGATTTAAAACGGTTCTCTCGAGATAATGATACGGTATTCAGATTCGGCGGGGATGAGTTTATCGTAGTTTATCCTCATACCTCCACTGAAGGAGCTTTGGCGCATCTGCGGCGTGCCAATGAGGCATTCATTCACCACAATTTCCATCTTTTTGGTGATGCTGCTGCAGAGCTTTCGTCGGTGACATTCAGTGCCGGGATACTTACGGTGGATTCTACCAATACGTCAGATTACCTGGATATCCTGCAGGAAGTTGATACCCTTCTTTATGCAGCAAAAAAGTTTCTGCATGAGGGACTTCGGAAAGAGGCGATTGCCGTGAGACAAGATGGAAAGATCGTGATCAAAGGGTTCTGAAACTCCTAGAATCGTCTTTCAAAAAAGCATTTTTAGTAGTATGATCATTTCACAGAGCCTTTCAATGGATTATAGAGGAGAAGTTGATATGAGATTGATTATACAGCCGGACTATGGGATGCTCTCCGTTTGGGCAGCGAACTATATTGCAAAGAGTATCAATGAATTTGAACCGACAGAGGATCATCCCTTTGTCTTGGGTTTACCAACCGGGTCATCACCACTTGGGACGTATCATGAGTTGACTCGTCTGTATAAGCAGGGGGTGGTCTCTTTTAAGCATGTTGTGACATTCAATATGGACGAGTATGTCGGACTCCCTGAAGACCATCCTGAGAGCTATCATGTCTTTATGTGGAAGAATCTGTTCCGTCATATCGATATCGATCCTCAACATGTACACATCCTAAATGGGAATGCTCCTGATTTAGAAGCTGAATGTCAGGCCTATGAAGAGGCTATCAAGAGTATGGGCGGTATTGAACTCTTTTTAGGCGGGATTGGTCCTGATGGGCATCTTGCCTTTAATGAACCCGGATCGTCTTTAGCCTCAAGAACACGTATTAAGAGCCTTACGTATGAGACCATCGTGGCGAACTCCCGCTTTTTCGGAGGGGATATAGCCAAGGTTCCTAAGACTGCACTTACTGTTGGAATACAGACGGTGATGGATGCAAATCACGTGATGATCCTTGCTAATGGATTGAATAAAGCCATTGCCCTGCAGAAGACTGTAGAAAATGGTGTGAATCATATGTGGACCTGCAGTGTGATTCAAATGCATGAGAAGGCGATCATTGTCTGTGATGTGAAGGCAACATATGAACTCAAAGTCGGAACGGTAAACTATTTCAAGGATATTGAATCTGATAACCTGGATCCTGAATCACTGTTGCGATAGCAGACAGGAAGTTGTCATCTATACCACTGCGCTCTCTATCCTGAGTGAAGAGAATGATAGATGGCTTCTTTCTTCATGATACTCCTGATCCACCTGATGCGATAGTGCTCTGACCTGACAAGATAGTTTCTGATTTCAGTTTACCATTCTGATATGAAGTTGTATGATCACTTTTATGCAGCAGAACTCACAGAGAAACACCTATATTTTCTTTCTCCTATCACTTCTGTTTTTCGGGACTGCGACTGCACTCTTTCGTGGTGTCCTCGATAACTATCTTGCCAATGAACTACTTGTCTCTAAGGCCCATAGGGGGGTGGTGGAGTTCTTTCGTGAGATGCCGGGACTCTTACTATTCTTAATCCTTGCACTTTTCTACAGGACTTCAGAACGCCGTATCTTTCAGATAGGGTATGGTATTGCCCTGATAGGTATCATCTGTTTCATGTCTGTAGGTCTTCATCTGATACCTGCTATCCTGTCTCTTACCGTATGGAGTACCGGGCAGCATCTTATTATGCCGGTACGTCAATCGTATGCTGTCCATTCGGCGGTTCCCGGTAAAGAGGGAGCTGCATTGGGTACTATGCGGAGTGTTCAGAGTATAGGAAGGGTCCTTGGGTTCTTCCTTGTACCGCTGATCTTTCTCATCGCCTCAAAAGGGATGGGATTCGATTATGCTTTTATCGGAGTTATCATTCTCGTTATCGGAGCTCTTGTAGCCTCGTTCTTTCTTGAATCCAATACAACTAATGTGGAACGTCAACGGCTCTATTTCAGAAAGAAGTATAAGACCTATTATATCCTGCAGAGTTTCTATGGAGCTCGTAAACAGGTGTTTATTACTTTTGCTCCGTATGTCCTCATCCTGCAGTATGGGGCATCAGCTTCTGTGATCGCATCATTGATGGGATTAAGTGCCGCACTTAATATCTTTGGTGCACCGCTGATCGGTAAGGTCATAGATAATGTCGGGTTTAAGGCTGTCATGGTCGGGGATACCATCATCCTCTTTTTTGTCTGTCTGTTCTATGGATTTGCTCATCATCTTTTCCCTTCTCATGTTGCATATATCGTGGTATGCAGTACATATATTGTTGATAATCTTATCTCAAATGCCAGTATGGCTGCAAGTGTCTATGTGAAACATCTCAGTGATGATCGTGATGAGATGACAGCAACACTGACAACGGGGATCTCTCTTGATCACTTGATCAGTATCTTCATTGCGCTGATAGGCGGTATTATCTGGGAGTACCTGGGAGTAGAAATCCTCTTCACCTTGGCCGCTGTCATGGCGATCATGAATTCTCTCATTGCGCTGACGATTCGCTCTGATAAGAGCGTTGCTACAGAATAGAATGTTGTTGGTGTGTATACCCATTGGGGTATATAGCTCTGAAGAGTTCAGACTATATCAGAGGTATCCATGGGACTTCCTTCATTTTTTTGCTTTTAGGCGGACATTACATTATACTGTTCGGGTGTTCAGGATGGAAGTTACGCATCAAACACTTGAAAACAAATACTAAATAGTCTTACAGCAAGCATTAAAGCAAGTTGAAAAGTTGAATTAAGCCTCATATTGAGGACGAAAATACTTTTTCTCTTGCTTTTCTTTTGGTTGTGTATAAAGTTTAACTTAATACATTGGGAGAGAGACATGCAAAATTTGCCAGATTGGGTCCTTAAGTACAAGACTAAGGGTATTTATGTAAAAAAAACAAGACGGGGTACGCCCTATATAGGGGGCACTTCGATTATTACGACACGAAAGAAACTCATCCTTGCTTCATATAGGATGCATGAAGAATTTCTAAACGATGAACACTTTCTTGTAAACCTCCTGGACGATATCTTCTCTTCCACAGTCTTTTGTATTCAGCGATGAGCGGGATGATTTCACGAGAAAGTTGTTTTCGATCATCAGATGAAATCTCACCAATAGTAAAATTTCTTGTAGAAAGCTGGAGTCTTCCCAACTCACAGCCGTGTTTGAGAAGGGCCGCTGTAAAGAGAAGTTCATCCTTTAATTGTTGGTCGAAAGATTCATCAGTTTGATTTAAGAGATCCTCTGCATCAGAGATAAGGAGGAATTCTTTGTGGAAATCGTAATTACGGAATTTCTTATAATCTTCACGATAGTATGGATACACTGAATCGATGAGGAAAACAGCGGGCAGTGACATATTATGAAGAGCAATGCCTGACTTTCCCGAAATTTCCTGAAGTTTCATAGCAGCTTTTGCTGCATGTATATCTCCTTGAAAAACATGTATAGTAAGAGCCATGACTGGGTCAAATCTCGATGTTTCTGCAAGGTTCCACGCAGCACAGGCTCCAAAGAGAAACCCCGGTAGAGCAATAGGATATTGCTGTAGATGCCCATTGTCTCCCCAGTCTGAGATCATATATCCAGATGCACCAAACTGCAGAGCATTCCTGCCTGCGTTGATAATATTCTTTCGGGTATTTTGCCATCGTCCCCCGATAGAGTTCCATGAGGATGTACCTGCGCAGACATAGAAAGAGAGTTCAGCTTCTGCTATCTCTCTACACTCTTTCTTAAATGGATGTTCTGCTTCATAGCCCCAGTCTATCAGAACCACATCTGAAGGGATTTCTTTTAACAATTCAGGATGGTTCATAATGAAGTCTGCATAAACCTGAATCCTTTTTCCTTTCTTTGCAGCCAGAGTATGTAAATTTAGCAAAAAGTGTAGATATACCTGAGCGATACCCTCTCTGTTACAGAGCTCTTTACTCCTCCCTTTTCCTAGTTCCCATGGTTCATCTCCTCCGACATTAAGATAGTCTGAATCGAAGCAGGGAAGTAACTCATCATAGAGACCTTCTATGAAGGAGAGTGTCTCTGGAACAGTAGGAGCCAAGGTTGATGATTCCGGCCTAAAGACCCCCCATGGGTCAATGAATCCGTCGGGTGATTCTGCCAGATGTTTATATGAATCATGTTTCAGCCAGCGTTCCATATGTCCGAAAGAGTTCTGGTTTGGGATAAGCTTCATACCTCGAACTTGACAATATGCTTTGAGTGTATGAATATCATCTGCTGTCATAGGGGATGCTTCTTTCCATACTTCACGATGTTGAGAATATGCGAAAGTATGTTCTGTATAGAGCTGAAGTTCGTTATATTTCCATTCAGTCCAGAAGTCTACCAGGGAAAAGAGCGTTTCCATGGTGGGAACTCTATCTCTGCTTATATCGAACATAATGGAGCGATTTGGGTAATCTGGCCAATCTTCGATACTTCCACAGGGAAGGTGATGGTTCTCAGCTTGTCTCATTATTTGCTTTATGGTCTGGATAGCATAGAAGAAACCCGTCTGTCTGACAGCTGTCACGGTAATCATCTCTTTGCCGCCATCTTTTGCTATCTCGATCCTGTACCAGTCAAGATTTTTCTTTTCAGCAGTCAGACGAGGTGTGAAGAATCCTGGAAGTTCTTTATCAAGTGTATAGGTTTGCAGCTTGTGAATATCATCATTATGAAGAAGTATGAATTCATCTGTGATCTCCATTTTCCTCGGCATAGGTGTGAGAATGAATTTAGTCATTAGGTTCTTGTCTCCATTTTTTAGAATTTGCGGTAAGTGCAAGAAGAAACCATGCTGCATGAGGAATCCATTGTTCACTCCAGCGCCACTTATGATCGCTTATATCTCCTGGAGTGTCGGGGAGAAAATCGATATCATCTTCGTCCGTGAAGCCTGCAGTAATACCATTACAGATGCCCCCCGGAGCATTTGGATAGTACTCCTCATAGTTTGGGTTATTCCTCCCGCGTCCCTGCAGCATGCATATGTCAAAGGGATTTCGTCCAAGTATCCAATGAAGCTGTGAATCTGCATAGTAGTCAAGTTTTGGGATCATTTCAGGCATTGTGTCGGTGAAATAGTCTTTGGCTAAGCGTAAAGCACAGGACAGCGATGCAATGCTGGCATTTTCCCCCTGCCACCAATAGCCTGTCTCGTTTACGTGCGGCATGAAAAATGATGAGTGGGCTTTACCCCCTAATGGTTCTATCCATTGCCGAGCGAGATTGAAGGGGTTATCGACCTCATCGGCAACTGCTAAGAGATCGCGGCTGACGATGCGAATGAATGCAGCTGTATCATTCTTTTTCCGGGCGTCTGTCTCAATGTTCTCGTATGCTATAATGGCTACGAGGGGGAGGCCTGAGTCAGAGGCGTGAAAGAATGGTCTCTCGTTATCCTTTTCCACCTGCCAGTATCCTCTATCATGGTTGTATAATTTTATGAGATTCCCGGCCCTTTCGCGGGCTGCCTCAAGATAAGTCCTGTCCTCTGTCGCTCTGTAGATTTCTGTGACAGCAAGCAGGGCACTGTAATCATCTATGATGTTCTCACGTTTATTATCGAGGTAGGTAAGACCATACCGTTGAAGATGTTCCCATCCTTTGATTGCTGCGTCTAAGTATTCTCCTGTAGTATATTCTCCATGACTGCCGGAAGATGATGCTCTAGCAAGTGCTGCAATCGCAAGACCTCCACCTTGTCGGAATCCTGCCTGATAGCTGTCCAGCATGGTCCCTTCCTGTCCACGAAACGCTGCGATCATTCTTTTTTCTGTTTTCTTGCTCCATTGATCGAAAACCGTAGTGTAAAAGAATCCTTCTGGATCCTTCATTCTCATAAGAAAGTCGGTACCCCAGAAGGCCTCTTCAAGTATTCTATCTTCTAGCAGGGGATGCTTGTAGTGCGGATGAGTAGAGACTGTTTCATGCAGTGAGAATAGAGCCCATACAACCAATGGTGTTTGCTGCGGATTAAAGTAGTTGGCATATGAAAGATGAGAGAGGTATTTGCTGTAATCGCCGGAGGCGTCATACCATCCTCCGTGGACATCAACATTATCCTTACGATCACCAAAGAAAGGGATATTACTGTCTGCCTGATCCCATCGCCAGGAACAGCGTTGAGATTTGAAATAGAATAGAATGTCAGAAATACAGTTATCTGCTAACAGTCCTTGCCCAATTTGGAAACTGCTGCTTTCACAGGTCTCCTTACCAATGGATATCTTGATCCGATAGCGTCCTTTCTTGTGTATTGATGAGAAATCTATCTTCTGAAAAAAACGATCTTTCCATCCGGAAACTTGTACTACTGTTCCCAATACTCCGGTCAGGATAACTTGATCTGATAGATTAGTATGATCTGAGTCAGAGAGCAGCAATACGGTAAAATCTTTTTTTTCTGAGACAACACGCTCTTTTGTGAATGCCAACAGTGCAATCTTAATGCTGTCTATTTCATATCCAATATGGTCGATTAATATTTTCATGAGTGATTCATTATCCCTTTATTGCTCCACCGACAACCCCTTCAGTGAGTCTTTTCTGAAAGATGAAGTATATGATCATCGTCGGAATCGTTGCGATAACTAGAGCTGCAAGCTGCCATCCCAATTGAGTACCGGTCAGACTGGAGAATGAATAAACTCCTACCGGGAGAGATTTCGTCTTGTCAGAACTAGCTAGAACAAGAACCAGCAGAAATTCATTCCAGGTTCCCAATGCGCTTATGATACTTACTGTGACAATTACCGGTCTACACATAGGGCTGACGATCTTTAAGAAGACTTGAAAGGTGGTAGCTCCATCAATATAGGCTGATTCAAGTAGGCTGTTTGGAAGTCCCCGCATGAACTGACTGAAAAGCAGTACCGAAAGGGGTAACCCGAAAGCGGTATAGACCAGAATGATCCCAATATGAGTATCTGTCAGATGAAGTGAGGAAAGCATCAGGAATAGGGGGATGATAACCGATTGCTGGCTGATAAGATATCCCAGACCAATTATTCCTATAATGACGGATGATATCTTCTTGAAGGGCATCTTACTTATGGCAAAGGAGAGCATCAAACCAAAAAGAATAACGAAGAATGTTGATATTCCAGTATAGATGATACTATTTATGAATTTGAGTCCAAGAGCACCTCTTTTGAACGCAGAGGTGTAATTGAACCACATGGTCTTCCAGCTGATATCTCTTCGTATAGTTTTCGGAAGCTGTGAGAGAACCAATTTATCCCCCGGTTTCATTGAGGCTATTTCCGAAGGGAGGTCTTCTTTCACTAAGAAGTGGACCATAAGTCTTCGACCCGGAGCGATGCTGGTAGATTCTATGATGATGCGTTCTCTTGTATCAGTTTCTACATCATAGTCGGGAATCACATTCAGTTGCGGAGGTATGATCATATACTCATCATCGTTGTTATCGAAGAGATCATGAGGGAATGCGAGGATATTTCTCGTTAGTTCTCCATTGGATTTGAACGAAGAGTAGGACATCCAGAATAATGGCATGATCGTGATAAGTGCCCAGGATAGTAAAATGATATAGGATAAGATCTTTCCAATAAGAGCCGATAGAGAGAATTCTTTTGGAGCAACGATTGCTGTATTCATCTTAATCATCCCCTCGTTGTGTTCTTTTACTAATGAGTATGAGAATAACGCTTATCAGGACAATTGAGTTGGAAATAGCTGAACCATAGGCAAAACGCATTGGATTTGTATAATCCTGAAATGCTGTTTGGTACATGAAGATAGGCAGTACCATCGCATTGTTTCGCTGAAGTCCTTGAGTGGTGAGAGCAAAGATCAGATCAAAGCCCTTGAGGGATCCGGCAATAGCGAGAATCGTGGAGACAAGGATAGTGCCGGATAGCAGCGGCACGATGATCTTTTGAAAGATCTGTGGTTCAGTAGCTCCATCTATCTTTGCAGCATCTATCAGATTGTTATCGATTTTCTGAAGATTTGCTAAGAAGATTATCATATACATACCCGTATACATCCATATAAGTGCAAAACTGATTGGGATCATCACGGTGTTTGCGTATAGCATCATCGTGAACTGAGCTTGAGAATCTCCTGTAAAGATTTGAATAAGTTTTGACACAGCACCGTCAGCCTGGAATAACTTCTTCCACATGATTCCAACCACGATGGTAGAGAGGAAATTAGGGAGGAAGACCATTGTTTGGAAGAATCCGGAACCTTTTACCATCTTTCTATAGAGAATATAGGCAATAATGAAACCGATCGGGATCTGGCCAAAAACCGAAACAGCTACGACAATAAGATTATTCTTCAAAGCATGCCAGAAGTTCGGATCCTTAAGCATCGTCGAGTATTGAAGGAATCCTACGAATCCCCAATCACCACCTCTGTTAGGGTTGAAATCGGAAAAACTGAGTAGTATGGAATAGCAAATAGGATATGCTACGATGAAAAGGTAGATTAAAAGCCCCGGAGCAATAAAAGCAAAGTACACGGGTAAAGCCTTACGGTTCTGTATGTTCACAATACACTCCTGACGTATGAATGATAGAAGGGAGGCAGGGAACCTCCCTTCTGTCATCTTACGATTCGTACATCTGAGAATCTACTTTCGAACTAGATTCTCTACGTTAGCAGCGACCTCTTCGGGGGTCGCTTGTCCTGAGAAGATTTTCTGCAAACCTTCATTAAGAGCTTCGTTTGGTGCTCCGGTGAGGTATGCATCAATGACCTCAGTCGTCATGGCATGCTGTGCTAAATCAATCTTACTTTTTATGATATTCGAGATATCATCCGGAACCTTATAATTCTTCAGAAGAGGGGCGATGATAGTACCATCTCTCAGTCTCTGGGTGCATTCTTGCTCTGAATAAAAGTAATTGATGAATTTCATAGCAGCATCTCTTACCTCCACATTGGAAGCCCCTTTCTTTGTGATCCCGTAACCAACAGAGATAGCAGCAGATACTGAACCCTGTGTTGCAGCCTTTTCTCCCGGCAGTTTAGGCCATGCGAGGAGTACAGTGTTATCGGCTACTTCCTGATTCTCAATCCCGCCAGCTGCCCATTGTCCCTGTATCATGAAGAGAGCTTTCTCGTTGTTGAAATTAGAGATATTCAAGCCATAATCGACAAGGACTGTCTTGGGAGAAAGAACTCCGTCTTTACCCATTCTGTCAACAAGTGCCAGGGCATCGACAAATGCTTTGTCGGTGAATTTGTGTGTTCCGGAAACAGCTTTGGATACCCAGTGGGGATCACCGGATGTACGGGCAATGAAGCCAGACAGGAGACAGGAATTCCAGGCCCATCCGTCAGCACCGTCAAGAGAGATCACATCAATCCCTTTTGCCTTAGCGGCAGGAACCATGGCAACAATATCTTCATAGGTCTTTGGAGTTGAGAATCCCAGTTCCTCAACCAGCTTCTTGTTCATAAAAAGAACGCTGGTAATATTGGAAGTTCCTAATGGTATTTCATATATCTCGCCGTTGGGACCCATGGATGGGATTAAAGTCCTGTCATACATGGGATCAAGAATATCACGATGATCATACTGCTGCCCGGCTTCTTGCCAAGGAGCTCCCCATCTTGCATCGGCTCCCATGTAGGCCATATCAGGTATGTCCCCCGAAGCAAGTCTAGCCACTACTTTCTGATGATACGCCTCATCATAGAGAAGTTCATAGTCAATATCAATATTAGGGTTTTCTTTCTCGAACGATTTGACGATACGACCCCAGCTGACGCCCTCCTGATTTGCATTATCCCCATAAGCCAAGACGTTAACTACAACAGGGCCTCCTTTTGTCACAGCTTCCTGTTTTCCTGTTGCCATAAGAGTAAACGGTGTTATGAGCATCAGGGCTACAAAGCTCAGCATTAATAACTTTTTCATAAATAGCCTCCATAATATTTTTAACTCTTTATTCGTAAAGAGCTTTTAGCCTGTATCATATCCATGAATCAGGAATGTCTATGTCCTATGATCCGATTATGCCTGAAATCTCGTTTTCACCAGTTCCCTTATTTCTTCTATAGCGTGGTTTGAATACATACTTATGTATAGACTCCGAACCTATCAAGTATATTCTGCAGACTGGACACTTCTTCCATGAGCTCGAAGTCAGTAAAGAGTTTATTCAAAACCATCCCGCCGGCTCCATAGGCAACTGCCTGATCACCAAATGAAGAGAACCAGATATGCTTCTTTATCTTATAGAGGTCTGAATATGCCCAGTTCTTCTTGATCTCTTCCTCGAATATCTTAAGTACTTCACCGTCATAATGTTCAAAATATCCACCGAGGATGACATGAGTAAGGTCAAACGTGTTCACGAGCAGCCCAACATGTGCGCCAAGTTCATGGAAAAATCTCATTTGGATGTTCTCATCAGATTCAATGCTATTCTGTTCTTCGGCGTTCAGAGAGAATTGTCCTATGGATGTATCATTACGCAGAAGACTTCTGAACTCACCAGCAGAGAAATCACGTCCATAATGAACGTTGCCATTGATAACAAGGCCGATCCCTACGCTTATTCTGTCACATAAGTGTTTTTTTCTAGGGTCAATATCATGAATCTCAAGGAGAAGAAAGAGAAAATCTTTCAAATCTTTCTGTCGATGGAAAGCTAATTCTCCCCAGACACAGGCATTAGCATCGTTATCAATGAATATGGGGATATCAAAATTGGAAGTGATCTTGTCATAGAATGCATAATCGTGAACAATTTCCAGAGGGATTGAATATTTGATGATGCCATCCCGAGCATTAATGATACCTGATAATCCTACTCCGATTCCCAGTATATTGATCTTTCTTTGTTCAATCTCTTTTATGAGGAAATTAAGTATTCCAGTGAAATCCTCTTTGAGCGATGCCCCTCTGATACTGGCTTTCTCAAAACTGGAATAGATGATTTTCCCTTCGAGGTCTACGGCAACTGCAGTAAAAGAGTCAGAGCGGAGTTCAATTCCAAGAACACATCCGAAGTGTTTATTGAACTTTATGATGACTGGTCTTCTGCCCCCCTGAGGGCCTGAATCTCCTTCAGAAACTTCATCAACCACACCAAGCTCGAGAAGTTCATGTATATTATGTGAGATTGTTGATTTGTCAAGGTGCAGGTTCCTTGCGATATCTATTCGGCTTATTTCTTGATTGATCCATATCTCTCGTAGTATTCGGGAACGATTGATAGTTTTTGTCCGTTTTGCCATAGCCATATTACCACCTGTTGGTTGGTTTATAAATCAACTAACTATATTCTCACATATACTGATCCATTTGTCAAGAAATATTTGATATTCATGCTAATATATCAGGAGAACCACCTGTGGGTGTTCTTGTTCTTATATAGAGCATGTAGTGCCGGTCATCTTTCTTGTGACACCTGTTTTCTCTATAGGAATCAATGAGATCAAAATTTTTCAAGTTGCAGAGATACGATATACCCTGGACCTTGCATGCCTGTCATATGATGAATGCAATACTATTGACCCATGAGTGAATCCGTGTGATAGTTTAGTGCGTATAACAATAAAATAAACAGGCAGGTGTGTTTGATGAAAGAATATATGGATCTTTCGGGAATATGGGAACTGCATGAGGCTACTCATGATTTTGATTTGGAGTGTATGATACCTGGTGATCTTGTTTCGCCATTGGTGGATGAAGGTCTTATTCCTGATCCCTACATAGGTGATAATGAGCTTTCACTGCAGTGGATCGGAAGAGCTGCTTTTTCGATGAGAAAGAGGGTGATGATCTCTCATGGTATGTGTTCTCATGATCATGTGGATCTTTATCTGACCGGAGTCGATACGTGTACAGAGATATTCATCAATAGAGAGTTAGTAGGAAAAACGAGGAATCAGTTCAGGGAGTATCGCTTTGCTATAGACGATATGATCAAAGAGGGAGAGAATCTGATAGAGATCAAGTTCCTCTCTTCAGAGGCCGAAGCAGAGAAAGAAGCAGAAAGACTTCCCTATAAGATTTCTCATGCGATCTTCCCTGTCCAATCGATGCATCGTAATCTTCTCCGAAAGGTACAGTGTCACAGTGGATGGGACTGGGGCCCATGCCTTATGGTCAGTGGTCTCTACGGAAAGATAGCGATCGAAGTCTGGGATCATGTTCGATTGGGTTCAGTGCTGACTGATACGCTTCAGGAAGCTGACGGCTGGGATGTGAGCCTGAGAGTGAAGATTTCCCTGGGAGAGGAGAATACGATTCCTGCAAAGATGCTGAGGATAGTACAGGACGATTTGGGCATAGATGAGATAGTCCCTTTAGCTGAAGTATCCCGACTTCGTGACGTGAGCTACCATGATGATATCGGATACATAGAGGTGAAGAGATCGTACAAAGTCTCTGACCCTGATCTCTGGTGGCCTGCCGGGTATGGTGATCAGCCTCTTTACACCTTTCAGGTCTCTTTGGATGAAGAGATCCGTAATGTGACTGTCGGGTTCAGGACTATCACTCTGGACTACCGGAATGATCGTTGGGGTCGGGCTATGACGGTAGTGGTGAATGGGAAACCTATTTTCTGTAAGGGGGCTAACTGGATCCCTATTGATGCGATGCCGTCGCTGCAGAAGAAGGATCGCTATCGTCAATTGCTTGGTGATTTGGTAGGGGCCAACATGAATATGGTACGCATCTGGGGCGGTGGTCAGTATGAGCAGGATATATTCTATGAACTCTGTGACAAGTTAGGTATTCTGGTATGGCAGGACTGCATGTTTTCCTGTTCTCTCTATCCTGCTGCAGCACCTTTTCTCTCTGAGGTGAAGCATGAGATAACCTATCAGATAGAACGGCTGCAGCATCATCCTTCGCTTGCACTGTGGTGCGGAAATAACGAAGACATAGGGATGCTTGCATGGGAAGAGGTGAGCAAAAAGAATCGTGACCGGTATCTTGTTGACTACGACCGGCTGAATGAGGGGATCATAGGGAATATGGTGAGAAGACTCGATCCTCATAGACCCTGGTGGCCGAGTAGCCCGTCAGCAGGAGAGGGGGACTACTCTGACTGCTGGCATGATGATACGAAAGGAGATATGCACTATTGGAATGTTTGGCATGAGGGGAAACCTTTTGAATCCTACAGAGATGTGATACCTCGGTTCTGTTCAGAGTTCGGATTTCAATCATTCTCTTCGATCCCTGAGATGCATCATGTCATCTCTGCAGATCAGATGAATGTTTCCAGTCCTCAGATGCTGCATCATCAGCGTAATGCTATGGGGAATGCAATCATCATCCAGACGATGGCTCGTTATTTCAGGATGCCTACTGCTTTTTCTGATATGGTCTATCTCTCACAAGTTCAGCAGGCCTATGGAATACAGATAGCTATTGATTACTGGAGAAGCAATAGACCCCGCTGCATGGGTGCACTCTATTGGCAGCTCAATGACCTGTGGCCTGTTGCTTCCTGGTCATCCATCGAGTATTCCGGCAGATGGAAGATACTCCATCATGCAGCAAAGAAGTTCTTCGCTCCGCTTTTACTTGTCATTCTTCCTATGAAAGGCGCTCTTCATGTCTACGGGATAAACGATACTGGTATCGCATCTTCCGGAAGACTGATCGTAGAGCAGATCAGCTTTGATGGGATCATTCTCAATCGAACAGAGACATCTGTTGCCCTGTCAGCCGAGCAGTCGACACTGCTTGCAGAACTCTCTCTTCCCGATGCGGCACAGCAGCATACATCTTTTCTGCGTGTCACGTATAATGGAATCGACCAATGGTATTTCTATGATGTCCCTCAGCAGATGGAGTTCACAGAACCTGAGATCAAGTGTACCTATGATGATGTATCACGGGAATGGACGATCACTACTGATAAACCGGCATTCTATATATGGCTTGAGAGCTCAGCTCCAGGGCATTTCTCTGATAACGGATTCCATCTGTTGTCGAGAGAGTCTAAGCAGGTTTGCTTCTTCCCCTCACAGGGCAGTCCCTATGCGGAAGAGTCTCCAGCATCTGCTGCAGAAGTAAAGGTATATGATCTTTACCATGCAACAAGGGGAGTAAAAGAGTAGGTTAGACTGATTTCTGCTGTGTTGTCTTACGATTCTTGAAATAGAGGATAATATCTATCATGACCATGAGTAGATTGATGATATAGAGGATGATCACAAGATCCTCAGCATAGATGATTTTATGCAGAATACCACAAGAATAGCCGAAAGCGATGATGAGGAGAAAAGAGAGGCTCTTTCCCTCATTACTCTTTGAACGGTATGATTTGATGATTGATGTCGGCCATGCAAATCCGAAGGCTATAAGCATAAGAGCTTCGAATATACTCATATATTATGATTCCCCTTTTACTGGTGAGATACTATAACAGGGACTGCATCGATGCTCTAGACCCATGTTCTTGAATATAGTGAGTAGCCACTCCTAAGCTTTTGGCTTGGGGCCCCTCTTCTTCTTGAACTTTGCCTGTACTTTCTTCGGATCCACACAGGAGGGGGACGTCGAGACATTTCAGCAGCATTGCCTGTTTCCTGGAGACCTCACACCACGTGGTCTTGCGCTTTACGGTGAAGGTGTACATACAATCCAGCTCCTTGAGCAGTTTGTTGTATGTCATCTTCCTTGTGAGCTCCTTCC
>CAYYPJ010000003.1:0-31420 GCA_964473495.1 uncultured Spirochaetales bacterium | reverse complement strand
CTTCAGACCCCCTGACATGAGCCCGCCGATTATCTTTTTCTGCAGTATCATCACAATAGCGATAAGAGGGACTATGATCACAACAGAGGCGGCCATAAGAGGACCCCATGGAATATAATTATCAGATTCGTACATCTTTAATCCGACAGTAACAGTTTTGACCCTGACCGGATTCAAAACTAAAGCAAAGAGATATTCATTCCAGGCACTGATAAAAGATAGGATCCCGACAGTAAACACACCAGGTACCACGATTGGTAAGATTATTTTGGTAAAACAGGTGAACGGCGAGGCTCCGTCAATTTCTGCAGCGTCTTCCAGGCTTTTGGGGACAGCATTGAAGTATGGAGTCAGGAACCATACGGCCGTTGTCAGGCAGAACATGGTGTTCACGATTATCAAGCCTGTATGGGTATTAAGAAGATGGATGCTGCGGATGATGTTGTAGATGGGGCTGATGATCACTATCGGCGGTAGGAGGGAGACTGATAATATGATCAATAGAATAAATTTCTTTCCCTTTATATCAGTCCTGGCGAGGGAATACGCTGTCATACTGCCGAATATCATAGCTGCTAACGTGGCAAATCCTGCGATGATGAAACTGTTGAACAGGAAATTCTGTAGAGGCTGACGGGTGAATGCTTCAACATAGTTCGAAAGTGTCGGGACAGAAGGTATCCATTTTATATCAAATATTTCTCGTTCGATTTTGAAGGAGTTTGAGATCTGCCAAAAGAATGGAAACCCTATGATGACTATGAAGAATAGAGAAAAGAGATAGAAAACGATATAGTCGGTTCTTCGTTTTATCATGAGTTGGCTCCTAGCTTATCCTGAATGACACGTAAGAACAGCAGGGCTATCACTATTGTCACAAAGAAGGTGAAACTTGCAAGTGTCGAACCGTAGCCGTAATTTCCTGCATCAAAATAGGTTCTCAGGGTGTAAAGGGTAAGTGACTCAGTACTGTTTGCCGGTCCTCCATTGGTGAGGGCGACGATTATTGTATATACTTTGAAAGATTGTATGAGTCTGAATAACACTGCTGTTGCCAATACCGGCTGCAGAGCCGGCAGTGTGATATACCTGTAGGTTTTGAGTTTGCCGGCACCATCGATGGCTGCAGCTTCCAGAAGATTGGCTTGAATATTCTGAAGTCCTGCCAGAACCAGCAGAGAGACATATGGTGCTGTTTTCCAGATGTCTGCACATATTAGTACAAAAGCCGCAGTCTTCGGTTGGCTTAACCAGGGAATGAAATTATCAATAAAACCAGCTTGTTGCAGGATTTGGTTGATAACACCATACTGATCGTTCACCATGAAACGCCAGATAAAACCACTTACTATCGTTGGTGTTGCCCATGGGATAAGAACAACGATTCTAAGAGTTGCTTTACCTCTGAAATTCATATTCATGAATTGTGCGAAAAGTAGTCCAAGTCCGACTTCAATAGCTACGGTGAGTATGGTGAATCCCATGGTGAATTTAAAAGATGAGTAGAAACGTGCTGATGTAAACATCCTCTGATAGTTTTCAAGGCCGATGAAATTCTTTATCTCACCAAATTGAAGTCTATAACGAAAGAAACTCAAATACAGGGTCTTTACTACAGGATAGATGGCCAATGTGAAGAACAAGAGCATCGTTGGGATAATAAAAAGATAACCCATCTGTTTGCGTGTCATAGTCAACTAACCTCATTATCATAAAACAGTACACAGGGGTTGTCCCAACAGCTGTAATGATCTGTGAGACAACCCCTGCTTTTTTGTATCTATTATTTCCCGACTTTCTCGAGTTCTGATTGCGCATCGCTAAGAGCCTTGGCTACTGTCTTAGTTCCGGTAAGAGCTTTTTGTACTTCTACCTGGATTATGCTTGATGTCTCTGCATAGAACGGTGTCTTTGGTCTTGGGACTGCATTGGCCAATGTATCTTCTATCATACCGAAAAATGGGAGTTCTTTCAGGATTTCCGGATCTGAATAAAGAGATTTTCTAGCCGGCAGGTATGAATCATTCAATGCATGGAGTTTCATAGCATATTCACTGGCATAAAATTTCATGAACTTAAGAGATTCTTCTTTATGTTTTGAACTCTTGGAAAGAAATAATTGCCAACCACCCAGGGTACTATGTCCTCTTGTACCGCTAGCACCTCTCGGGAGTTCTGCTACACCAAGGGTCCCGACGACTTTAGAATTATCAGGATTCTGAGAAAGTGCATATGCCTTAGGCCATGCTCTCATGAAAACCTGATGTCCCTGAAACATCGATGCTCTTACATCTCCGCTTCCATATGAGAGAATACCTTTCGGGAAAAGTTTAAGGTCGATCATCTCTTTGATAAGAGTGAGGATCTCAATATTTTCTGGTGAATCAATGATGATGGTTCCATTCGCATCAAACACAGACCCGCCGTTGGAGTAAAACCATTCTACCGCATTACAGGTAAGTCCTTCATACTGTTTCATCGATCCAGCCATACCGTACATCTCATGCCCGAGTGCCCTCTCTGCCATGACGATCTCATATGATGTGTCTTTCAGTTCTTCCCATGTCTTCGGGACTGGTTTGTTGTATTTTTTCAGTAGATCTTTACGATAATAGAGAACACCTGCATCAGTTCTAAAAGGCATGCCCCATATAGTACCGTTGTAGGTTGCCGCATCTATCGTACTTGGTAAGAACTTGCTTCTTTCCGATTCCGGAAAGTAGGTATCAAGTGGTTCGATTAGACCAGCTGATGCAAAAGTAGGTGTCCATGTTACGTCTGCATTGAAGAAATCGATTGAACCATCTCCACTTCGTAAGGCGATAAGCAAAGCCTGTAGTTTGTCTGAAGTATTTTCCGGCAGTTCAATAAGATTGATCTTGATGTCAGGGTTTGTCTCATTGAATTTCTCAATTATTGTTTCCTGAGTATTATTGAAGGTTGATGCATGAGCATACCAGTTGAGTTCAACCGGTCCTTTTTCCTGCTGTCCTCCTCCAAAGATAGTCCCTGCGGTAATAATTGATAGAACAAGAATTAGAAGAATTCCTTTTTTCATTTTACCTCTCCTTATAATAGACGTATGCATAATATTGCGTCTTATTAAATAATAAAGGCAAATAGTTGCGTTGTCAAGATTGCTTACGCAATTTGTTGAATAAAATACAGAAATACTATATAGTTATATGATGATGAAGGCAGGTGTCTATATAGGAAATAAGATAAAAGAACTGAGGATCTCTCATAGATTATCTCAAGCTGCTACAGCAGAAGCTTTATCAATGCCTTTGAGAACGTATCAGATGTGGGAGAAAGATTTTACATCTTCCGTGCAGAACCTGATACATATTTGTAATTATTTTGAGATCTCGGTTGGAGAGATCCTGAATTCAATCCAGGAGAGATCTACCGGATATGAGAGGGAGATAGCCAAACAATCAATCAGTATCAATATGGATGAATACAAGATCAGGATCTTTGATCTCGCTTTGGAAGGAAAAAGTGAGGATGAGATCTTTAGCTGGTACGAAAAGGTGTATCCTCTTCAGGCTTCTTCAGTTACTGATAAACATACTTTTATCACAAATTGTTTTCTTGATATCTATCACCTGAGACACAAAGCTTTGACCAATCTCAATTTTGGCAGAGATCCGGAGAAAGAAAAAAGGATTGCACAAAGATTCGGATTACCGGCAGATCATATTGTTGTTACGAAGTCCGGACATATCAAGCATGAGATAATTCGAGAGATGCTGATAGCACGATATGGTTCAGAATGGATCATTGACTGGGCTGCACAAAAACCCGGGCTGAGAGTTGGCCTTTCCAATGGATTCACCATTGCGAGAATACTGGATTATATTCCAAGAGGGGCTGTCGAGAATCTGAATCTCTTTCCTATGAACTTTACAAATTCTCCTATTGATTTTCCAATCTCAGCAAATGCTCTCATATCGAGTTTTATGTATAAATCCACCGGTTACGGTATCGCAACAGATGCATTGAATGAAGAACAGGTATTCAGTTCAATGATACTTGCAGATGCAGTATTCTTAGGTATAGGATCATTTTCACATGAAGGGCTCTATGAAAAGATGCTTCGTTCTGTTCGAGGGCAGAGAGCAATCGATCATATCAAGAACATTGGTGTCGTCGGAGACCTGAATTATCATTTCCTTGATAAGTCAGGTAAAGAGGTCTTGTTTCATGAGATTGTCTCAAATATCGGTGATCAGCAGTCAAGATCGCTGATAAAATCGATAGGGCTCAGATACTTGAAGGAAAAAGCAGATAAAGGCGGACGTGTTGTGATTGCCGGCTCCGGTGAATATAAAGCTGATGCAGTCAGAGTATCTTTAGAAAATAGATATGCGAACTATTTGATCACTGATGAGACGATCTCTGATGCTATTCTAATGTCTTGAAAACCCTATTAGTCTGGAATCCTGCCCATGGACATCTCTGCAGACCCAAGATACAATGCATTATGAGATCATTGCAGGGAGGATAGTATGGATTTTTATGAAGCAGTTCGTACTCGATTCAGTGTACGGGCGTATAGTGATAAACCGGTAGGAAAGGAAGCACTTACGAGGATACTTGAAGCTGCCCGATTAGCCCCATCCGCAAATAATTTACAGGAGTGCAGATTCATTGTCGTAACAGATAAAAAGAAAAGACAGCGGCTTAGCGCTGCCGCTTTTGGACAGAAGTTCGTAGGACAGGCTCCTGTGGTGATTGTCTGTTGTTCAAAGACCGATAAAGGTACCATGAAATGTGGTCATGCACGGTATACTATCGATTCCGGTATAGCTATCGAGCATTTAGTGCTTGCTGCTGCCGCAGAAGGGTTAGGCAGCTGCTGGATTGGATCTTTCTCTCCGGAAAAGGCTCGGGAGATCCTGAACATCCCTGAGAATATTGAAGTTGTGGCATTACTTCCTCTCGGATATCCTGCAGAAAAGGTAAAACCGATTAAGCGAAGGATTCCGTTAGGTGATATTGTCTGTTATGACAGGTGGTCATTATAGGGTCATTGACCTTTTCAGGGGGCGTTAGTTGGTCAGTGATGCGAATCTTTTTGCATAAACTTGACAGGTTCTCTTTTTATTATTATAATTAGCATATGCCAGTAAGGCAAATTTATTAATACCAAGAAGGAGTTAATTATGCCAAGAAGAGACGGAACCGGACCAAATGGATTAGGTTCAAGAACAGGTTGGGGAATGGGGAATTGTCCTCCAGTAGATACTAACCGGGATAAGGCCGTAAAAACTTCTGATGAGATTGATTCGATAAAAGAACCCGTTGCTCAAGTACCCTATGGATACGGAAGAAGAATGGGAGGATTCCCTCTGCGAGCAGGTTTTGGGAATCGAGGATTCGGACGCGGTTTTGGACGAGGTCTTAGACGAGGCGGCTGGTAATGATCACAGCACTGCCTGTGGCAGAGGATAAAGGCTTGGATTCTGCGTTAGATCCGCGTTTTGGGAGGGCTCCCGGTTTTATTATCTATGATACCGAGACAGCACAGTTTTCGTATACACCGAATACCCAGAATTATGAAGCGGCACAAGGTGCCGGTATTCAGACGGCTCAACATATACTAGAACAACATGCTACAGCAGTGATCTCTGGATTGTGTGGACCTCGTGCATATAAGGTTCTCTCTAAAGCAGGGATTGATCTCTATTATAAGAAAGGCGGAACAGTACATGAAGCACTCATTGACCTTGAACAAAAGAGACTCAAGCATACTGATGAGGCAAATATTGAGGGTCAGTGGGTTTAAATTTGTTATTTAGCATATACTTGCTATTGGAAAACATCAAAAAATAGAGTATATATGTATCTTATGAGAAAATAGATGGAGGTATACACATGATATATGCGATTCCCTGTGTAAATGGGAAATTATGTATGCATTTTGGTCATTGTCAGGAATTTGTGATGGTCGATGCCGATAATACGACAAAAAAGATAATAGGAACGAAGAACATAGTCCCACCGGCACATGAACCAGGGGTACTGCCGCGATGGCTGCATGAACAGGGTGCTAATGTCATCATTGCAGGAGGTATGGGAACACAAGCTCAATCACTATTTCAACAAAACGGAATTAGCGTTGTTACCGGTGTAGAGAGCGGTTTTCCCGAAGACCTGGTGAATGACTATATGCAGAACACCTTAAAAGCAGGGTCAAACACCTGCGACCATTGATATGATTACGAATAACAGACTTCTCCGATAGATGATTAGAGTGGCTCGGTCTTTACCAAATTGCTCTTTTTAGTATCCGGTGTTACACCTAACTGCTGCAGATAGACTTTTCTGTAGCGGCTCGGTGCAAGTCCGGTATAGACCTTGAAAGTCTTACTGAAGTGAAATTCGCTGTAAAAGCAGAGTCTTGCGGCGATTTCCTTTATTGAAAGACTGGTTTCAGCAAGCATAGCCCCTGCAGCCTCTATCTTCAGCTTCATATAGTACCTCATGGGTGTGGTATGTATCCTTCGTTTGAAAAGACGTATGAAATAGGATTCATTAAGATGCAGATAATTGGCAATATCGCGGAGTGTGATTGAGCCCATAACGTTATTCTGCATGAACCGTATAGCTTTTTCCAGATGTATACTGTCTCCTTTTCCATAGGGTGTTACCTCATTTTCGCATAGCTGATAGAGAAATGATATCAGCTGATGAACCGCAGAGAGTTGCAGATTCCTCTGCCGTGACATGCCTTTCTCTCGAATCTCCTCAAAGAAGAATCGATGATCCGTCCCAATATAATAACTATTTGATGTATGAATCTCAGTATCAAGAAGCTTCTTAATAGCATGTTCATCGGCATAGACCTCAAAGAGAACTGCATAATAGGTGATTGGATCATGCAGGTCTTGAGCCTGTATTGAATGCAATGTGTTCGGGATGGTCAAAAACAGGGATCCAGGCGTGATGCGATAGTGGGTGTTCCCATTTATGAAATTTCCCTCTCCCTGCAGAAAGTAATGGATCTCATACCACTGATCTTGATGCCTATGGTATCTTCCATGCCACTTGATCTCATCCTCTTCTTTCAACTGATAGACAAAAACAACGTCCCGTATTTCCATAATGTCAATTATATACATGTCTTATCAATTATGTCCATTCGTTTGTTTCGTTTTCAGGATAACACTATAGATACATGGAGATAGGAGCTGCAGAATAATGAAGACAGTCGCAGGCATCGATATAGGAACCCAAAGTACGAAGGTGTTAATCTATGATCCTGAGCTGAAGAAGATCATAGCTGAAGGATCTCACCCTCACGAATTAGTAAGCAGGGCAGATGGGACGAGAGAACAGGAGGCAGTCTGGTGGATTATTGCGATCAAAAGGTGCTTTGAACAGATTCCCCAGGAGATCAGATCTACCATAGAGGCAATCGGTGTTTCCGGACAGCAGCATGGATTTGTTCCTGTTGACGGTCGGGGAGAGGTCTTGTATCCAGTCAAGTTATGGTGTGATACATCTACCGCACAAGAGTGTACCGAACTGACTGATGCATACGGCGGGGCTGATGTATTACTTGAGCAGGTAGGGAACCTGGTGCTTCCGGGATACACAGCATCTAAGATACTGTGGTTTAAGAAATATCATCCGGACCTCTATAAGAAAATGACAAAAATGCTACTTCCTCATGATTATATAAACTGGTATTTGACCGGTGAATTCACGATGGAAGCTGGGGATGCCTCAGGGACCGCGCTGCTCTCGATCAAAGAGCGAAGCTGGAATAAAGAATTGATCAAGACCCTTGATCCTGATCGTGATCTTCTATCCTGCCTTCCCCCCTTGATTGAGTCAGGGGCTCCTTCCGGGTATGTGACTCCCAAGGCTGCAGAGGAGTTTGGTATTCCTGTGGGTATACCGGTCTCAAGCGGCGGTGGAGACAATATGATGGGAGCCATTGGTACCGGTACAGTACAAGCGGGGATCCTGACTATGAGTCTCGGAACATCGGGGACCCTCTATGGCTATTCTGATACACCCGTGATCGATCCCCATGGAGAACTTGCTGCATTCTGTTCTTCGACGAACGGCTGGCTCCCTCTGCTTTGTACTATGAATTGTACAGTTGCATCAGAATTGACCCGATCGTTATGTAAGTGTGATATAAAAAGATTTGATGCTCAGGCGATGGCTGCACCGGCAGGTGCAGAAGGGGTTATCATGCTCCCCTTCTTCAACGGAGAACGTACCCCGAACTTTCCCCATGGAAAGGGATGTATCGTCGGTATGAATACAACAAACATGAGTGAGAAGAATGTGGCTCGCTCAGCTATGGAATCAGCGATCTTCGGGCTTAAAATGGGACTTGATGCATTCATATCGCTTGGATATGAGCCAAAGGAAATTCGACTTATAGGCGGCGGTGCGAACTCACCGCTCTGGCGGCAGATAGCTGCTGACATCCTTGACCTTCCTGTCGTGATTCCCGAGATCAAAGAGGCGGCTGCGTTCGGTGCAGCACTGCAGGCATTGTGGTGCCTTTCAGGGATCACAGGGGAGCAAGAGTCTATCAGTTCATTAACAGATACACATGTCCTGCTTGATGATGCGAAAAGCTGTAGGCCGCAGCAGGATCATGTAGGAGTCTATAAGACTGCATATGCGCTCTATCATGCATATGTAGAAGCATTATCGGAGTTGTTCTCGTAAGAGACAGAACACAAAGTTCAGATATGGTAAGGGGTAAGAAGTATGGCAGAAGTTTTTATTGGTGATAGGGAATATTTTCCAGGGATCGGGAAAATCGTCTATGAAGGATCGTCTTCAGATAATCCGCTGGCGTTCAAATTCTATGACCCGGACAGAATTGTTGCGGGAAAGAGTATGCGGGAACATCTGCGTTTTGCTGTAGCATATTGGCACTCATTCTGTGCAAACGGTGCAGATCCGTTTGGCAGTCCTACGCTCGCATTCCCCTGGAGTGATGCAGATCCTATGACTGCTGCGATGAAGAAGGCTGATGCAGCCTTTGAGTTCTTTACAAAGATGGGCGTTGATTTCTATTGTTTCCATGATGCGGACGTAGCACCGGAAGGTAATACAGCACATGAGTATGAGAAGAATCTCTTTACGGTAGCGGAGGCTCTAAAGTCCAGACAAGATGAGACGGGGATCAAGCTGTTGTGGAATACCTCCAATGTATTCTCGAACCCGCGTTATATGAATGGGGCGGCAACGAATCCTGACTTCTCTGTCGTTTCTCGTGTGGCCGTACAGATAAAAGCCTGTCTTGACATGAATATGATGCTTGGGGGACAGAACTACGTATTCTGGGGCGGCCGAGAAGGATATATGAACCTATGGAATACTGATATGAAACAAGAAAGGGAACATCTTGCACGATTTCTTACCATGGCAAGGGACTATGGGCGAAAGATCGGATTCACCGGTCCCTTTATGATTGAACCGAAACCAATGGAACCGACAAAACATCAGTATGATTATGACGCAGCGACAACTATCGGATTCATCAGAGAGTATGGACTTGAAAAGGACTTCAAGTGCAATATTGAAAATAACCATGCTACCTTAGCCGGACATACTTTTGCTCATGAGCTACAGGTCTGTGCTGATGCAGGGATGTTGGGAAGTCTTGATGCTAATCAGGGGGATCATCAGAATGGCTGGGATACTGATGAGTTTCCCACCAATATGTACGATGCGGTAGAAGCTATGATGGTGGTTCTCTCTGCAGGTGGTCTGACTACCGGTGGACTTAACTTTGATGCGAAGATCAGAAGAAATTCTACAGACCCTGAAGATCTATTCATTGCACATATCGGAGGAATGGATACTTTTGCTTATGGACTTGAGATTGCAGAGAAGATCATATCCGATGGGAAACTCGCGGCTATGAAAGATGTTCGTTATCAGAG
Organism: uncultured Spirochaetales bacterium; assembly: GCA_964473495.1. GTDB lineage: Bacteria > Spirochaetota > Spirochaetia > CAKZLE01 > CAKZLE01 > JAIPFY01. The sequence continues at coordinate 21,494 of CAYYPJ010000003.1, read as the reverse complement.
TTTCTCTTCGGGTAAGGGTGAGGCTTTTGCTCGCGGGGAATTGACACTGGAGGAACTTCGTGAGATCGGAATGGGTATGGGTGAACCGGCGAAGACAAGTGGAAAACAGGAAAAGATCAAGAATATGATCAACCAGTATCTGTTTGGCTGATCATCCTCAAACGGGCTGTCAATCGGCAGCCCGTTTGATATCTGAGAAGAAAAAAGAGCCCTCGTTTTCCGAGAGTATCTCTGAGCCATCACGTACATATGCAGCAGATAATCTAGAACAAATACGATTAGTCTCATGATCGTTCAATGAGATTATAAGCTCCGATCATTAAAATCATATGTGACAGATGAGAAAAACTCGTATGATATGCCTATAGCAGAACGACACCTGCCTTCTGCAGCTCTTCTAAGCGTTCGGCCAGAGATCCTCTAGGCTGATCTATCCCTCTGACCCCATCAAGGAAGATGGAGACCTGAAATCCGCAGGATAGTGCATCTTTTGCAGTGAAGTAGACACAGACATCTGCTGCAAGACCGCAAATAGTGACAGCTTCAATACTGCGTGCCCTTAGATAGCCTGCAAGACCAGTAGAAGTAGTGTGGTCGTTCTCATAGAATGCCGAGTAGGAGTCAAGATTCAGATTGGTACCTTTTCGCAGGATGAGATCGATCTTGTCCGTATCAAGATTCGGGTGGAATGCGGCTCCATGGCTTCCTGCAATGCAATGATCCGGCCATAATGTCTGAAGATCGTCCAAGAAGGGAATAGTATCAAAGATCTGTTTATCTGGATGAGCCGATGCAAAGGAGAAATGTCCTTGAGGATGCCAATCCTGAGTGGCAGCGATACAGGAGTAGGACTTCATGATCCTGTTGATCGGTCCTGCGACTTGTTCTCCATTCGGGACCGTCAATGACCCGCCGGAACAGAAATCATTTTGGACATCTATGATCAATAAAGCCTGTGAAATATCCATTTTGTTACTCATTTTTATCAAGACCGATAAGGAAAAGTTCGAATGACTCATTCCTGCAGGCTTTTGGTTTCAAGGGTTTTACTTTAGTGAATAAGGTTCTCATCTGCTGCATCACTCCCTGTTCTTCGCCGCCCTGAAAGATCTTGAGTACCAGATTCCCATGGGGTTTTAGATGGTCAGCAGCAAAGGAGACTACCGATTCTGCAAGTCCATGCGAACGAAGCGTGTCGATGGATCTATTGCCTGTAGTATTCGGTGCTGCATCACTGATAATACAGTCATAAGGACCATAGAAATCTATCATATGCAGGATCTCTTCAGAGAAGGCATCTCCCTGTATGAAAGTGATATTCTTTGGAAGAGGATTGAGCTTAAGGGGCCTTAGATCGATCGATACGATCTTCCCTGATCCCTTTAGAATCTCTTTATGAGTATAGAGTGTCCAGCTGCCTGGGGCGGCTCCGATATCAAGTACGGTCTCTCCCGGTTTGATGATCCTGAATCGATGTTGGATTTCTTCTAATTTGTAGACGGAACGGGCAGGATAGCCCTCTTTCTTTGCTTTCTTCGCATAATAATCAGCTTGATCACGATTTTTTGTCATGGCTGGAGTATAACATATTGGTTATAGACAAAAAAGAGGCGGTCGAACGATTTTTTGTTTGGGGAGGGAAGAGAACACCGTTTCGACCGCAAATAAAAAGGAGCGTTATGAAAAAATCAACTGCTTTGTATCGACTATTAAGCAAATACCATGCCAATTCATTAATGATGAGAACACCTGTTGTAATGCATCCATCATAGACTCAGACGTGAAACTCTTAACATAGGAGCCGTAGGTGTGAAAAAAATACTCGATTCACTTGACAATAGTTATGTATTATTTATGCTTTTGATATGAATGAGCGTTTGGATAGAATAGAAGAAGAGTTAAAAAAAGCCCTTCCTGATGCAGCTGATCTTTCGTGGGTCGTTTGGGCGGCTGATGAAGAAATTCAAGATCCCACACTATCTACCTACGATATGTTCTGTGAACCAGCAAGGGACCTCGTCAAAAGAGGAGGAAAACGATGGCGTCCCCTATTGATGACATATGTTGCAGAGATGCTTGGAGGAGAAGTTTGTGCTGCAATAGCGTATAAGCTGGCGGCTGTTGTGGAACTGCCTCATAACGGCAGTCTGATCATTGATGATATAGAGGATGATTCAGAATGGCGGCGAGGAGCCCCTGCAGTGCATCTGCTTTATGGCAGAGATGTCTCAATCAATGCCGGTAATCTTCTCTATTACCTTCCTACAAAAATTATAGATTCTATTGATGTTGAAGATGCTAAACGCTTAGAACTCTATAAGATCTATTCACGTTATCTAAGAAGAGTTCATTTGGGGCAGGGTCTTGATATCGCATGGCATCGGGAACCTGGACTGATTCCTTCGCCGGAAGAGTATGAACAGATGTGTAGATTCAAAACAGGGTGTTTTGCCGGGATGAGTGCGGAAATCGGTGCATGTATTGCTGCTTCTGATCATGATGTCATACGTGCATCAGGACTCCTTGCAGAGAAGATAGGTGTCGGCTTTCAAATTAAAGATGATGTGATAAATCTCCGTACCGGAAATCCCGGAAAGTTTCGTGGTGATGATATTGTAGAGAATAAGAAAAGTCTGCCGATCATTCTCTATCTTCAGAGCCATCCTGAACGGATGGATTCGGTTCTGGAGACTTTTGCTTTCGCAAAACGTGCTGGTATCCATGAATCTTCATCAGTGATCGATGAGTTGATCACAAAGATGATGGAAAGCGGATCGATTGATGCGGCAGAAGAGCGAGCGAAAGAGTTGTTTCAGGAGGCAATGGATGAGATCCTTCGGATATATCCGGAATCGCGAGCTCGAGTTGAACTAACGGCAATGCTGAATAGTTTCATGGATTCATAAGAGACTATTTGACTCTCATCCTGAAAACTCATATCTTATGAATATGAAAAATAGTTCTCTACTACACAGGCGGTTTTCCTATACCTATAGCAATGTTACACTCTATCTGATCTTGATCAATGTTGCGGTATTCATGGCAACAAGCGCAAATAGAAATCTTCTAGTCTACCTCTCAATGGTTCCCGGCTTGATCATACAGAAACACTACTACTGGCAATTCATCACGTATATGTTCACCCATGCGAATTTTACCCATATATTATTCAACATGATTGGGCTCTACTTTTTCGGTACACAGGTGGAACGGCGAATGGGGAGTAAAGAATTCTTACTTTTCTATATGCTGATAGGTTTCCTGGCCGGTGTCTTCTCGTTCTTTGTCTACTATTTGACAGGAAACTATGGAGTATTTCTCCTGGGGGCTTCAGGAGCCGTCTTTGCAGTCCTTCTGTCATTTGCCACCTATTATCCACAGGCAAGGATTTTTGTTTTTGGGATCATCCCCATGAAGGCCCCTGTGCTTGTGATTCTCTATACCGGTATTGAGCTGTTCAGTCAGATGACCAGCATCAACTCCGGGGTCGCCCATCTTACCCATCTTGCAGGTTTCGCATTTGCTTTTCTTTATCTTCTCCTTCGTCTGAGAATAAATCCGATCGAGGAATGGAAGAGAAGTTCACAAAGAGGCCGGTGGGGCTGATAGTGACAGATACCTGATTCAAATACGGATATTACACATGCCTCTATCCTGAAAGAGCAGTTTTACAACATGTTGACCGAATGCAGACGAGATACCAAAGGCTGCACCGCGACAGATCTCAATGATAATCGTGTTCTTCGTGTATGCGGGCATATGAGCTTTTGATCACGTCACAGATGATTTTGATCTTCTCATCATGATGGATGAATGAAGATCTCATCGTATTCGGGGATATCTTTTTCAGGTCATTGAGAGAGTGGTTGAAATACTTGACTGCTAGCTCCGTCTCTTTCGTAAGATTCGTATTGCCCCCATAAGACGATTGTCACTGCAGAACGTGACTCTGAAGTTGTTTCTATAGAAGATAATGAATGGATGGTCGTCAAAGCCTGCAGCTGCATCGATATCAATGCTCGAACTCAGACTCATTTCCAGGGGAATACGTTTATCCCGAATGAAGTCTGTGAGAAAGCCCATTTTTTCAATATGAGCCCATGTTCTATACGGTGTGCTCCTCAGCTCTGAATAGCCTGCCGGATTGACTCTACCTCAAAAGCTTCTCCGGCATATATCGTTATATTGAAGTTCTTATCCCTCATATATTAGAAGGCTTCGATATGCTTTTTCGAAGGGTGTCCGTCCTCATCTCCGGCAAGATCGAATCCCGCCACTCTTTTGCCTGCATGACTGCGGTAGTGACGGCAAACATCTCTAGATAGCGAGGAAGACTCTTTTGGTTGGTCCTCTATGAAGCTATTTAGTTAATTCCTGTTTAGTAGTGTGTGGTAGTTCGATTCCGTAGGTCTTTACAAGGTCTATGATTGTTAACGGCCGTAATCTGCCGTCCAGGTGATCATGTAATTACACTATAGGAAATCTTTTAATCAATTCTCTTGTTACCATCTCTCTGCTGTACTATAAAATAGATATAAAAAAGAGGAATATGTAGATGCTAATCTATCAGTATGGTAGGATAACTGTATGAGAACAGTGAATATTGAACGAAACATCATTAAATATCCGGCAGGATCGTGTCTAATCAGTTTTGGGGATACCAAAGTCATCTGTACCGCTTCATTAAGCAGGAAAGTACCGCCATTTCTTGCAGATACTGGTAAGGGATGGGTAACCGCAGAGTATGCTATGCTTCCCGGCAGTACCGGAGGCGGTCGAAAGAGGCGGGATGGAGTCAAACGTGACGGGAGAAGCACCGAGATACAGCGATTGGTAGGACGTTCCCTGCGTGCGGCAGTTTATCTTGATCGTCTGGGAGAAGTGACGCTCACCATCGATTGTGATGTGCTGCAGGCAGATGGCGGAACGAGAACCGCAGCAATAACCGGCGGATGGGTTGCATTGTATGATGCCTTGCGTCTTTTGTCTGAGGAACAGGGAAAAGAAGGTCCTGATTATTATCTTCAGGGGCAGGTTGCAGCTGTCAGTGTCGGGAAGGTAGCCGGGAAGATCATCTGTGATCTGGATTATGCTCATGATTCAGCAGCAGAGGTCGATATGAATATCGTCAAACGAGGAGATGATCTTGTTGAAGTACAGGGAACCGGAGAGGCTGGAGTCTTTTCCCGAGAGGAGTTGAACGAGATGCTTGATGCTGCAGATGAGGGGATTGTCCAGATCATGAATGTTCAGAAAGCTGTTCTGGGAATTGTGTGACAGCAGTCGATTCTTGTAGCCGCTTTTAGCGTTTATATGTATACTATTAAAATGAGTAAAAAACTAATCTATATTACCGTATTGATCATTCTCATTAGCATAAGTACCAGCTGTTCCAAAGATACAACCAGTAGTGAAGCTGTACGTGAACCAGTGGGCAAACTAGTGGCAGATACTACAGCGGTACCGTCATCTTCATCAGCGGGAGGATCGATTCCTCTGAGGAAGGGGTATGAACTTGCCATACTGTCGGGGCAGACCATTGATGGTGAAACCTATGGTCCCGGAATCTTGAAAAAGGCATCAGTCAGCATGCTGAACGTATGGACGACAACATGTCCCTATTGTATACAAGAGATGCCTATGTTGGAAGAACTCTCACAGAAGATGAGCAAAGAGGGAATTCAGGTTATTGGAATTATAGGAGATGGTACCTATAACAAGTCAGATGCCAGTGACATTATAGATTCTACCGGGGTGACTTATCTGAATCTTATTCCGAATAAGACTTCTGCCAAAGTTATCATGAATATTGCATATGCAGTTCCTACTACGATCTTTGTGGATTCAGATGGAAAGATATTGGGTGAACCTATTCTCGGAGCTCGGACAGAAGAGTTCTATCTTGAGCAGGCCAGAGCTGCTCGTAGCAGTCTGTGACCTACCGCTCAGCTATGCTAGTATACTTCTATCTGACACAGGAGGTTGACCCGTGAAATATTACAAGAAGATTCCAGGTGTGTTATGTTATTTGTCGCCAATATGTCTTGATGATTATGAGATATATACCGAATGGCTGAATAATCTTGATACCACGAGATTTCTCTCCCTAATAGCGACAAATTTTACCAATGAGGGGGAGAAGACCGCTCTGGAGAAACTCTCTGAAGGACACACCTACGCAATAGTGGATCAGCAGGATGATATACTTATAGGGAGCTGTGGATTGGTTTCCTGGGACCAGCTGCAGGCAACTGCAGAAGTTGGTATCTGTATCGGGAATCCTGAATATCGCGATAGAGGGATCGGAACAGAGGCGATGCAGTTGCTGTGCAGTTATGCATTTGATTATCTGAATATAAAGAGTCTTCTCTTGCGGGTCTTTTCTTTCAATGAACGTGCTATCCGCAGTTATGAGAAAGTGGGGTTCAAGAGGATCGGTTTGTGGCGAAATGCCCTTGAACGGGCTGGCGAACGTCAGGACATCGTGTTTATGGATTGTCTACCCCGGGATCTGAAACGTTTATCATAGGCAATGCTATGATAAGAAAGCTGCCCCGAATAGGGACAGCTTTGTATGATCATCGATCATTTCTCCTTAAAAGATGTTTGCGGATCGTCCCCAGTCGTATGCTGATTCTTCCAGCATCTCTCTTGAAGGCATCCGGAAGAAGATGATTTTGTTATCTCTCACGATATAGATACCATTGTCAATGATCTGATAGGTGAACTTACTTTCAAATGAACGATCGACGGTCTTTGTCAGACTTTCTTTACTGGTTTTCAGAGAGGTGATACACTCCTTCAAGTGGTCGAAGTTCCTATTATATGTCGCCCCGATATTTCCGCTGTTCTGCATATCATCGAAGTTTATCATCTTGATATCGGTGAAGACCAAGGCAGGGACTGATATCTTCTTTTCATGTTCAGTTGTTATATAGGATCCAAGAGCTTTTGGCTGCAGAGAACTTACGATCAATGGATGAACTGGAGAGAGTTCTTTGTAAAGAGCATACCCCTTCCAATTCTTTGGTGCCTCATAGGCTTCCTGTTCAAGGCTGAGCGTTCTCCCATCCTTTGTGACAAGGTAAATCATCTTGAATACGTCTATCGGTGTGTGTTCGAGTACACGATAGATAGACAGGTACAGCGAGTTCTTTGGGCGACCGTCCGAATGTTTGACACATTTCTCTTTTGCATAGTCCCAATCAAAGAAATCTCCAAAACCTCCGTTGATCTCAGCAAACATCAATTGTTCAGCCGAACCTTTCTTTGAACCCTGAGCCATATACATACCAAAATCTTTTGGTCCTAATAGTGAAGCGATCAATGCCTCACTTGGAGAGAATATTAAATAGTAATGAATCATGTTGGCCCCCCCGGAAAATAATTATTTGAAGAATACAGAGAATAGATTATATTTACTAAAGATCGATACGGTGATCAAAGAGATGACTGACATGATCTTGATCAATATATCCAATGATGGACCGACTGTGTCTTTCAGCGGATCCCCTACTGTGTCGCCAATCACGGCTGCTTTGTGCGCTTCGGAACCTTTTCCACCGTAATGGCCTTGTTCGATATATTTTTTACCATTGTCCCATGCACCGCCGGCATTCGCTGTATAGAGTGCGAGCATGACGGATGAGAGCGTTGCCCCAATCAAGAGACCTCCAACAAATTCGGCTCCAAAGAGAAAACCTGATAATAGAGGTGCGGTCACTGAGATCAAAGCAGGGACCTTCATCTCGGAAAGTGCTCCTGCTGAAGAGATAGAGATACAGGTTTTGTAGTCCGGTTTGCTGGTTCCCTTTATGATACCGGGATCTTTCTTGAATTGTCTTCGTACTTCCTGTACCATCCTTCGTGCTGCATTAGCAACCGCTTCGATCAGGATACCGGAAAAGAGGTAGGGAATTGCAGCTCCCACAAGGGCACCGACAAGTGTCAGCGTATTGATCATATTGAGAACAAGTTCCAATCCGTTTGCCGCATTCTCTCCTGCCTGTGCATAGAGATATGATGCAATGAGTGATAGAGCAGCCAAAGCCGCTGATCCTATAGCAAATCCTTTACCGATCGCAGCTGTTGTATTGCCGACTGCATCAAGTTGATCTGTGATTGCTCGTACATCATGATGCAGTTTTGCCATCTCGCAAATTCCACCGGCATTATCTGCGATAGGCCCGTAGGTATCTACTGATACCGTGACTGTCACAAATGAGAGCATTCCTATTGCAGCCATGGCAACGCCGTATAGGCCTGCTACTGAGTTTGCCGCTATTATACATACTCCCAGGATACCGACAGGTGCAATTACCGAAAGCATACCGACTGACATTCCCTGTGTGATTGTCAATGCAGCGCCTTCCTGGGATGCGACGGCAATCTTTTTTGTAGGGTTGAAGTCATAACTTGTATAATATTCAGCAAACTGACCGATCACGATACCGCTGACGATACCAAGTACGGCACAAGCCCATGGAGATAATGCACCGATATTGAATCCGATCACTGATAGGTTCTCACCGCTGAAGGTCAACCAGGAAGCAACCCCAGAGAAGATTATGGTGAGCCCTGCACTGACAAGAGTAGCATTGTTCAGCTCTCTATGAGGGTTAGCTGAAATTTTCTTCACTAATAAAAAGAGGATACCGAATATTGATGAGATCAGCCCGACTGCTGCTATGATCATTGGGAAATAGATTAGTTTACTTATCAACGATTCAGTGATGATAGTTTCAGCATGTTGATTTGAGAAGAATGTGTATATAGCCAGAATAGTTGCTGAAACAAGTGCTCCTACATAACTTTCCAGTAAATCAGATCCCAAGCCGGCTACATCTCCTACATTGTCCCCAACGTTGTCTGCTATGGTCGCAGGGTTTCGCGGATCGTCTTCAGGAATACCTGCCTCAGTCTTTCCGACAAGATCTGCTCCCATATCGGCTGCTTTCGTGTAAATACCACCACCTACACGATTGAACATAGCTATGATTGAACAGCCCAATGCATAACTTGATATTGTCATCGTGAACGGGATATCAGAGATCCCCAGCCAGTTTGTATGAAACGTCAAATATTCAGGTGATGCCTGTTTCATAATGACACCGAATACGATATAGACAATAGCGAGCCCAAGCAGGGCAAATCCCCCAACACACAGACCCATGACACTTCCGCCCTGAAAAGCTACACGTAAGGTTTTTCCAATACTCTTTGTCGTACGTGCCTCATTAGCGACTCTCACATTTGCCAGCGTAGCGATGTTCATACCTACCCAGCCGGCACTTGCACTCATCAAAGCTCCGATAAGGAATGCTACGGCTCCTGTCCATGAGACTGCGAACAACAAGATCAATGCAATAAGTATAACGACTTTTGCGATTAAAATATATTCTTGTCGTAAAAAAGCTCCAGCTCCTTCTCTGATCGCTCCTGCAATCTCCTGCATCTCTGCAGTACCGGGGTCTCTTCGTTTCACGCCGTAAAAGTTAACGGCAGCGAAGGCGAGTGCAGCCAATGTCGCGATGATAACCAATCCAATCATATGTATAAATCCTTTTTTGTTTTTTAACCTCTCTTTACCTGAAATTCGATAATAGAAAATCAGAGGGAAAGGGTTTTCAATAAATACAATACTATCTTAACGTAATACCATGATCATTTCTAGTATACACCTGTCGGATAGAAAGATAGGTATCCTGAATAGAAAGAAACAATCAAGCAGCGTGTAACCAATACAGCAGGAAATTACAAACTCTCTATCTTTATATTGTCATAGATCTCTGCAATCTGCGATGTGATAATCTGTCTCACCGTAGTTACGAGCTCATCTAGAAGGATCATCTTACTTTCTTTGTCGTGTGATGTTCTCACTTCTACGCTCTGTTCTTTCAGCCCTCGATTTCCGACTGTGATCCGGATTGGGATACCGATAAGATCAGCGTCATTGAACTTGACTCCCGGCGATGCTTTGCGATCATCATACAGCACCTCTACTCCCTGTTGAGTCAGTTTGGCATAGAGATCATCAGGAATGGTCAGGTCTTTCACAAGACTTATCATATGCACTTGATAGGGGGCGACTGTGATTGGGAGGTTCAGGCCGTTCTCGGAGCTTGTCTCCTCTGCTAAGCATGCAAGCAGCCGACCTACACCGATTCCATAGGACCCCATGATGACGGGTGCCCGTTTTCCATCTTCTGTTTGGAAGAGACAACCCATAGCTTCAGAATATCGAGTCCCTAGCTGAAAGATATTACCAACCTCGATGCCTTTGCTTGCTAAGAGTTCTGCGCCGCAGTCAGGACAGGTATATCCGGCTTTAGCACTGGCTATATCAGCAACGGTACCTGTATAGTCTCGGCCATAATTTGTATTGAGCAGATGACGGCCCTCTTTGTTGGCACCGGCAACAAGGTTGTTTGATTGTGCGACACTATCGTCGATGATGACGATCTTTGCCGATGAGCCAATAGGGGATCCATACCCTGAAACGATCCCTGCCGCTCTTATCTCTTCTTCATGTGCAGGTCTTAATTCGTTAGCCTTTGCCGCATTCTGCAGTTTAGCTTCTTCAACAGCAATATCTCCTCTGATGACCGCTACAACCAATTGTTCATACTTCTGCTCGTTATCATCTATAAAAGTTCCCATCATAAAGACTGATTTTGCAGTTTTATGCGTTGGGATCTTGAGAAAATCCGCCAGCTCCTCGATCGTCCTGGAGTCGGGGGTCTCTATCTCCTCCACAGGAAGCATCTTTTCGGTATAGTAGTTCTTCTTGAAAGTCGCTACTTGCCTGTTGGCAGTAAGCCCGCAGGAAGGACAGGTTATGATCGTATCTTCTCCAATAGGAGAGAGGTACATATATTCATGAGCGACTTTTCCCCCCATCATACCGGAATCAGAACCAACTGAGATGACGGGGAGTCCGCATCGTCCAAAGATCTTGAAGTATGCTTCATAGTGATCCTTATAGTGTTTCTGCAGGCCTTCCCAATTCTTATCAAAACTGTAACTGTCTTTCATGGTAAATTCACGTACTCTGATGAGTCCTGCCCTTGGTCTGGGGTCATCGCGCCATTTTGTTTGGATCTGATAGACTAAAGAAGGAAGTCTTCGATAGGAATCTATCTCTGTTCGAGCGATATCTGTGACGGCTTCCTCATGGGTCATAGCCAGTACCATATCGCGACCTGCCCTGTCTTTGAATCGGCTCAGTTCTTTATCAATACTATAGTATCGGCCAGTCTCTTTCCAGATATCTGCAGGATTGACGATCGGCATCTGGATCTCTTGACCTCCAATGGCATTCATCTCTTCACGTATGATCTTTTCGATCTTTCGTATCGTACGTAAGCCAAGTGGAAGAGAAGAGAAGATACCGGCACCAAGCTGCCGTATGTAACCTGCCCGCAGCAGGTACTCATATCCTTTGGTTTCAGCTCCGGTCGGAGCTTCGCGTAATGTTCTCGAAAAAAGTTTAGACATCCTCATAGGGCTCATTCTCCTGTAAGAAGATATTCTTGATTTTATGTTGCGTCAGAGTAACAGATTATTGCCATATAGACAACCAGCTGCATGATGAAAGCAATATTCAGGGATACTCAAAGATCGAATATATCAGTATGGTAGGTACTGGAAGAAGCCTCTACGGCGAGGGATGAGAATGTGAGAGCAAAGAGCTTTATCCTGATATCTTCGGGCAATACAAGAAAACGGGCATTCTTCGGCAGTTCTCTCTGATAGAAGAACATGTATCCATACTGATGCGGCAGGTTTACTCCTCCCTCATGCATATGGGTGGTGTACCAAGCAAGACGTTCTTTCTTGATAAAACCCGGATTGATATCCTTGCATGTATTCCACCAGAGATAATCTCGTTTTCTGTGAGAGGGATGACTCCATATCCTTGTGTCATATTGGCCGAGAGACCCGGTGAAGGAAGGAACGGTGAGGGTCATGCGATGAGCGTGATTATCTGAATCAAGAATTGTCAGATCACATGAGAGATCACTGTCGGAGGCCATGATACAGGAGATGTATTGAGGTCTTAACCCCTCCTGTACGGCAGGTATGGGGATCTGCTCACCGCCGCATGCCAGTGCATGAAACGAATCCTCCTTCATCAGACGGAGGGGAACATCATTAATAACCAGCAGTGAAGGTATCTGTTCAAGAGGATAAGTAGTATCTCCTGTCTGATATGGATCTGCATCCGGGGTGAATGACCGTATGTTGCCTACGAGATCTATTGGAACGTTCTTGCTCGATTCAGTCTGAAGAGGTATTAACTCATCTTTTTCCGTATTTCCCCAAAGAGAGGGGGAATACTCCTCTTGTGTATACATCCTATGGTGCGTCATCTGAGCAGAATCGATAGATATCGCGACATTGGTCTCTTCAAGAAGTAAGGAGAAGGCTTTTATACTGTTTTGATGCATAGAGAAAGAAAGACTGTTTCCTGTGATCGTCACAGGCCGCATCGGTGTTTCTCCCCCATCAACCTCATAAGCCTCTTTGATGCAGGTGCTGCAGGATAATAAAACATGAAAGACATCCTTTCCGTAGAGCTCTCTCAATCTGATGATAATCCTTCGTCTGTCTTTTTCTGCCTGTTTTACGGCGAGAAGGCCAACTTGCCTTGAGGAGAGTGAGAAGAGTGAAGATGTAGATGGATGGGTGAGATGATTACGTAAAGCTCTTCGTCTTCTTTTGATCAGATAGGGAATGATCGGTGCCGTCAATGATTTCATATATGCATCGACATCTGCAGTTCTCCAAGAGCCTGTATGGGGATAGATCCCATAGGTGATTGTGTGTCTTCCCCAATCCTGTGTCATTTGATCGAGAAACATGAATGTCTTATAGCTTCTTCCCGGTGTGAACAAAAGAGTAGGACGAATTGTGTGATCATCAGGACGATCTGACCCATAGACATCTCCATGGATAAAAGCGACACCAAAAGAACCATCCTCTTTTTCCTGATCTATCCACCCTTTTGAGAGATACTCATAGTGATTTGAAGTGTTCTTTGATCGTACGACCTGAGAGGTATCCATCCCGTAGGTGACTGAAGTGTTTGAGAAGGAGAGAGGGATAGCTACTTTGAGTGAGCATCCGCTCTCCTGCCAATGAATACTGTCTCGACAGATAATAAGATCTTTCATGACCGTCTTGTTGAGGGTGATCCTGTGTACAAAACGTGAGCCTTTGTGTTCTCGTTCTATGACGATAGTGGTCTGAAGAGGTCCGCTAGCCTTAGTGAAGATGTTCTTTGCACTTTCAAGATGGTCATAGGGGCACTTCTTCCGATCTTTCCAATCCATATTCCATGCCGGGAATGTATGTGGACGTTCATGAAGGAACTCATAGCGGATAGGCTCTTTGAGCAGTTCCGTCTTGATTCTTTTATCGAAGATGGATGCGATGTTTCCCTTCTGATCTATGGTGACCCGTAATACATCATTCTCAAGGAGATGGCAGTCCTGCTTATCAGGTGTTTCATCTGTATCCGCCAGATGCTTTCTCAATCGGTAAGAGCTCCATCCGACCGAGGGAATATGTGCTGAGAATATGATATGAGCTTTATCGTCTTTTCGTTCAACCAGCTGTGATACTATTTCACTCCCGTCGGGGGCAGTGATGATCAGTCTCTCGGTACTCAGTAACGGGATCACTGCATCAACCGTCTCATCACGTTCAAATGCATAAGGGTTGTAGAGAAGCAGTGATTCTTCTCCCTTCCGCAGTGGTAATTGACGTGCAATAGCCTGCATACTGTCATCAATGATTCCCTTCCAGCTGTTAAGCATCACGACTTCATCATTATAACTTTCTTTGTAGGCATCAGGACTGCAGGTGCCGGGAAGAACATCATGCATCTGATTCGCTATAAGAAGTTTCCAGGTCTTACCAATCTTTTCTTTCGGGTAGGGCATATGAACCTGTTGGGATGCAGTCACTGCTGCTGATTCTGCCATGAGAGCATATATCTCCCCCTTCTTGTTCCATCGTTTCATAATATGCTGTGAGCTTAAGGTTCCTGCAGAATGTTTGCGTAACATAAGTTCACCTGCATAGCGGGGTAAGCTTGCAAGTTCAGATGCAGTCAACTCCTTGAATATCATATCAGAAGCTCCCTGCTTGACTAGATCACCATGTCTTTGCAGACTTATCTCGGCATGTTTGACCGACAGAGTCGATGGTGCCTGACCAGTGTCACCGGTACCATAGTAGTGAGCATCTTTTGGTACATGATACTCTTTTTTATGCTTGCGGAGTCTGAATCTCCATGAGGGTATGCAATGAGGAGGCAGCAAAAGACGTGAGATATATGAACCAGGCCGAAGAAGTGCCGGGAGGGACGATCCGTCAGGTCCATTCCAGAGGCCAAGAGTGAAGGGAATAGGATTGACAGGGTCCCATGTCATCTTCTGCGTCGAGAATCCCGATATTCTGCAATGGGAGAGCAAGGTTGGAAGATCCTCAGTGAAACCAAAAGAGTCCGGAAGCATGACATCATCAGTCTGCCTTCCGAAGGTCTGTTGAAAATAGTTCTTTCCATAGAGAATGTTCCTTATGATCGATTCAGCGGAAGGTATAAGGACATCTGTCTCTTCCCACATGGATCCGGAAGGATGCCAGCGATGTTCTGTTACCGCATGTTTCAACTCTATGAACAACTGAGGGTAATACTCTTCTATCAAGGCATATCGATATGCTCCGGTAAAATTAATACTGTATTCGGGGTAAGATTCAATCAAGGCAAGATTCTTCCTTACAGTCGTTGGGAGGTAGTCATTGATAGTGGTAAAGATCGTCCAGCGCCATTGTGTGTCTAGGTGAACGTATGGGATCAAATATAAGGTCTGTTTGTCAGAAGAACTCAAGATTATCTCCTTTGATCACGTGCATTTCTCACGAATTTCTGTGCAAAGCAGACCAATAGTATGATCGCTCCTGCTTTAAATCTCACCTATCATTATTGTAAAACTAGATAACAGGATTTGCAACCATTCAGACCATTGAATATCCATGATACAGATGAGGCCGTACTTCTCTCCCTGTTCGAAAAAACGAAAGCAGCTTTTGCTGAAGACTTTCGTATGATGATCTTTATGTTCCACGCTATGAATCAAAACAGCCCGATAGAGTTGATGCAGCTGGATCACCAGACACAGAGATCTCTGACAAACGTCTATTGCTGATGATGAAGAGATGATAGACCATGTGAGATGTCACGCGGGGCCGGTATCTGGTAATATCTCTAGAAGGTGATAGGAGAAGTCGCAATATAACAGAAGAGACCAAGGGGGGAAGGGGTTTAATACATCTAATAGTTATCCTTCGGCCAGAGAGAACATAGATGAGAAGTATGGCTGCAGACAGATCGGCAGTTATCTGTTCTGCGCGGCTGATGAATCATCTTTGCCGCCTTTCTCTATATGATACAGCATATGAGAGGCGGTGATGGCCGTTGATGAAACAAGAGAGGCTGTGGTACCGGCCAGCCATTGGTTGATATTCTCAAGAGAGATTCGTTTCTCGATATCCGGTCCATGTGCTGTTTCCCGGTATGCCCATTCAAGGATAAAGAGAGAGCCCCTTTTCGCGAGGATCCTTAGGCACTCATTCAGCAGCCGGTCAGGATGATCTGCTTCGTGGAGAACCATTGAAAGAAACTCTTTTGTGATGCTGTGCTCACTTAGAGGGATAGCGCTCGATGTCGATTTCATTGGTATGATGATTCTGCTCTGTTCGTTTCTTATACGTTTCTTGAGGGAATCAAGCATATCGGTCTCTATATCCACAGCATAGACGAGTCCTGAGGGCCCAACGATATCAGCCATCGGCAGTGTGAAGAATCCGTTTCCGCACCCGATGTCCGCACAGATATCTCCGGAATCGATTCCGAGTGAAAGGAGTGTTCCTCTTGGAGAGATTTCCTTATATCGTGCTGGTGAGATAAGATTTTCAGGATAATAGGTTGTCTTTGTGTACATCACAGTCTCCCGCATATGGATCGATTATAAGATAACGATACTCTACAGCATAAGTAAAGCTTTTCGTGAAGTGGTGTAGTATGAGATTGCTTTCTGAAGGCTCTTAGGGTTCTTGATGATCGCAACAGGATCCCATGTTATAAGCGTTTCATAGGAGCGTGAATCCATAGGCGACTCCGATAGCATCAATGCCAAACAGGTAAGTTGCAGAGACATCAAAGGACCGGTATCCGATCATGACAAGAGAATCCTTTGGTGATGAGTCCTGTATCTTCATGATGTACGAGATCACATCCACCTTCTCAGGACGTTTGTTATCAAGGGAGTTCGCCCCGATAAAACGATATATGAGATAATCTAAGAATGTTCAAGGATCCTTACTGCAAAGAATTCTGGTTTTGCAGTAACGAGAATAACACGTTTCCCCTGCTGTCGCAGGCGAACCAGAGTCTCTCGTATTTCGTCATCAAACCTGTTCTCGTAGATGCTACTGCCTGGATTCTTTAATGACTCACTGTATCTGTTTGTTTTCGAGTTGACAGTGACTCTTAAGCATGCTGTGCAGTGGAGGACCAATACATGAACGAAAAACTTGTTTATCAGTTTCCATAATCCCATAGGTAGACAGGGCATATGCAATGCCGTTGGTTATTCCTTCTTCTGGATCTGATAAGGTACCGTCCAGATCAAAGAGGCAGGTATCATATCCTGATAGGTCACAGGATTCCCGTAAGCTGATTATGTCATCCTGCACCATACGTTTCCCCAAGAATATGATATAGGAAAAAGTGTATCGCAAAGGGCCACTTGTGTATAGTGCGGCATTCCCTGCTTGTCTTCATCATCGATTGCGGTGATAATACAATCTATGAATACACGTGAGCAAAAACCGATTCAATGTCTTAATACTGAATTAGAAGAGAGTATTCTGCGAAATCCCTTGTTGAATATTGATACCTATATCATCCCCTCTCCATATATAAGGGATATTGAGATATCAAAGGACTTTGATCATAGTTATATCTGGCGGGAAGATGGAGAGATCCTGGGATATATGCTTGTTTACTCAGATAAGCAGAAATTGAATTTCCATATCTATAAGATCGTCACCAGTCCTTTCGGCAGAGGCCGCGGGATCGGGAAAGCTTTTATTGAACATCTCTCATATGATGTAATACCCGATGCGAATATCTATCTGTATCTTTGGGAGAAACAGAGTGATACGATTGAATACTTTCAAAACAAGGGGTTTGATGTTCTTGAGCCTGTAGTCTATCGGAATCGCAGGTACTATCTTCTTTCGACAACCGCTGAGACGATACAGGATCGTGTATTGCACACTAGTCCCGGAACTAACAGACTGATAGGAAAGGAAGATATCGGGAAGACCAGACATGATGCAAGAAAGACCATCCGCCTGCTCTCTCATCTCGTTGATACACTGGATATGGCAAATGCCGGTCGTATCATTGAAGATATCAACCGCGAGACGACAACGCTGGTGAATATGCTCAATGAGTTTTGTGATACAGTAAGTACGACACATGAGATCAATATACAGAAGCTGCTCCTTGAGCGGATCATCCCTTATATTCAAGGATCTCCCATTCCATGCAAGATTCAGTTGACGCTGAATAGTAAGAACCCAATGGTGATGGGGTACTATATGAGTCATAGCAGAGCTCTGGTGAATATTGTCTCAAACGCACTTTACGCTATACAGGAACGAGAGATTCCAGGGGTCATCAATATCGATCTCTATGATGAAGCCAATCAGATCGTAGTACGTATTCAGGATAATGGGCGGGGAATCTCTGAAGAGCTGTTGAAGTTGGACGACCATGGGCGGCCGGCCTTCGTAGGGAGGACCTCAAAAGACAGAACGATCGGAGAAGGTCTCGGAACGGTACAGATCTTTGAGACTTTCGGTGCGGACCATATTGTCGTGAAGAGCACTCTTTGGGTCGGGACTGTATGGACTGTCTTTCTTGAACGACCGAAGAAAGGTGAGGATCGGTGGTTCACACAACTGGAACGTCGTTATCATGAATTTGAAGAACTTATGGAGATACAGAAGATACATACCTCAACAACGAGGACAGAGATCATTGCCTTTATCTGGCAACTGAGAAAGATGGAGATATTCCTCTATGATATCATCGTGCAGTTTGGAAAAGAACATAACATACGAGAGATATACAGGACGATCTTCTCTTATCTACAGGGATTCCTGCAGGCAGATGAGCTTAAGGTGAGGATCGACGGCTATCATACTGATCATATACGGTTCAATCAATGGCTCTTCGGCATCTCTGCCATGATCAGGCGGCAGCATGATCACATATACACGGTGATTGACCCGATGGAGTATCAGGGGCCGCTGTTTCGCAGTTATGGACAGGCTGTGGACCATGTCATTATCTTTACCCTCGATCCCGAGACAGGGGATTTCTTTGCTACCGATCGAAAACTTGCTGAACATCTTGACTTTGTACCCTATCTTGGGAAGCAGAGGGATGAGCTGCTTCGTGGTGAGATGATAGGAGATTTGAATGATCATAATCAGCCTATTCTCTTGGGAGTATGGAGTGTTTCCTCTGAAGAGGAAATGCTGGATCGATTGCGTCTGATACGTAAAGGAGCACAAAGACTGCTGGAGAAGAGTATACACAAAGAGAAACGATTGGCATTCTATCAAGTGACATATATACAATACGGATTTGAGATCGATACAGATCAGACTGTTGCTATAGGGGACTTTGTCACCTATGATGATCAGATGCTTAAGAGCTTTGTGCGGGAAGCAGATGATGAAGCTTTCCTTTTTCTTCCCATACAGGATTAACACTGTGAATATCTTGTAATAAGAAAAACAGACGCAACACTTCTGTTGCATCTGTTCCCGATCAAGTAGTAAGAAAGATCCCTAGATCACTGCTCTACCTCTACCGGAAGACTGTCGGTTTGAACGTGAATGCTGTAATGAGCGAAAGTTCCGATCTCTCAGTGAATCATTCATCTGTGGCTGCATCGCCCTTCTGGGTTGAGTTTTTTCGCTGTAGGAGTACTTTTTCTCGTTCCTGACTCCATAGCCCCGATTCCCGAATTCGTATGAACCGTCAGCATCTTCGGCTGTTTGCACAAAGACATGTCCATCACATCCATTCTCACAGGTATCACACTTTACGAGTGTTCCCTGTACTGATATCTCTTCACCATCTTTGTCTGAGAGATCGAGGAGTCGTCCCCCGCGTGCTGAGAGTGAGTAGGAACCGTTGTCAGTGACAAGAACGACTTCACTGTTCGTGATGTCCAAGACCCCGGTGATGTTGACTGCATCACTTGAGATATCTCCAGCTCTCTGGCCCTGATTAACAGCGGCTCCCTCCCGGGTGCCGTTAGCGAAGATGGAAACTCCAACTATCAGTAATAGCAATGTCATCATTATCCGCATTTTCTTCATATGATTTCTCCTTATGTATCGGATGTATCTCATCCGTTGATGAATCTAATCTATATCAAGAAGATTAAATGCAGGTGTTATCCATATTGAGATCTGTTAATCTAATGCTTTCGTATAAGGGGGGAGTCTCGGTTTATTGTCCGGGACTCCTCAAGCTGCAGAGATGAACCGGCTGTTCTACCCTTTGTTCTTTTGAAGATCCAGTGCTAGATTGAGCTCTTTCAGTTGATTCTCATCTACTGCAGATGGCGAGTCATCCATGGGAGAGATCCCTGCAGAATTCTTCGGGAATGCGATAACCTCTTTGATAGAGGTCTGACCGCTGATGATCATAAGAAGTCGGTCAAGTCCGGGTGCGATACCGCCATGAGGCGGAGCGCCATAGCTGAAAGCATTCAAGAGAAACCCAAACCGTTTCTCCGCATCCTCTTCTGAAAAGCCGACAATCTTGAATATCCTTCTCTGGAGCTCAGGATCATGGATCCTGATTGATCCGGATGCTACTTCATATCCATTGAGCACAAGATCGTATAATTCCCCTTTGACCTTTCCAGGGTCCTCTTCCATCGTATCGATGTATTGTGCCTGCGGCATTGAGAACATATGGTGTGCAGCAGCCCATCGTCCCTCTTCTTCATTGTATTCGAAGAGGGGAAAGTCAATGATCCAGCAGAATTCAAAACGATGGGGATCTACAAGTTCAAGGTCATGACCCAGTTTGTTCCGTACAGCTCCAAGGGCATTACAGGTAACAATCCAAGAATCTGCTACCATAAGGATCAAATCTCCGGGAACTGTTCCGAGGGCTTCTGTTATCTGATCAAAGGCATCGTTGAAGAACTTAGAGACTCCGCCTTCGAAGCTTCCCGCTGTGACTTTCATCCATGCAAGACCTTTTGCTTTATATATCTTTGCGGTTTCTTCAAGTTGTGTGATACCTTTACGGGAATAGTGGGCACATCCGGGAGCGACAAGCGCCTTGACGCATCCGCCTTCTGCGATGATATGCTTGAATGTATTGAAGGAACTCTCTTCGGCAAAGGAATCAAAAGGTCTTATAGGCATGTCAAACCTGAGATCCGGTTTATCACTACCATACGTATTCATCGAATCTTCATAGGTGATCCGTCTGAAGGCTGCAGGGAGTTCTACCCCGACGACCTTTGCAAACACCTGGTCGAACATGCGCTCAGTGATCTTGAATATGTCTTCTTTGCTGACGAAACTCATCTCAATATCTATCTGGGTGAATTCAAGTTGTCGATCTCCTCGAGCATCCTCGTCACGATAACATCTGGCGATTTGAAAGTATTTATCAAAACCGGAAACCATGAGGATCTGCTTGAAAAGCTGTGGTGACTGAGGAAGTGCATAGAACTTCCCCGGTTGTGTTCGTGATGGTACGAGAAAGTCCCGAGCACCTTCCGGTGTCGATTTAATGAGTGTAGGCGTCTCTATCTCGAGAAAGCCCTCATCGGAAAGGAATTCCCGTACCGAAAAAGTGAAATCGTGTCGTAACTTGATGCGTTTCTGCATACCCTCTGATCTGAGATCGAGGAAGCGATATTCGAGTCTGAGATCTTCTTTTGCATCTGACTCCTTGTCGATCATGAAGGGAAGAGTCTTGCAGGTTGAAAGAATCTCTATTTTTGCCGCAGAGAGCTCAATATCTCCTGTAGCCATCTGCTCATTCTTCATGGAATCCGGCCGTTCTCGAACGATACCCTCGACCGCGATACAGTATTCAAATTTCACCTGTTCTGCAAGATGCTTCAATATTTCTGAAGCGTCCTGGTCGATGACGATCTGCATCGTCCCGTATCTGTCTCTCAGGTTAATGAAGTGAATTCCCCCATGATCTCTGTTCCTGTGTACCCAGCCATTGAGGATCACACGTCTCCCTGTGTCTTCTCTTCGTAATTCTCCGCATGTAGCGGTCCTTTTCATCATTTCCATAGTGCGGATACTATCACGTTATGTTGGTTCCTACAATATGATTATTTGGTTCTTGATTCGATGAT
>CAYYPJ010000002.1:21757-36028 GCA_964473495.1 uncultured Spirochaetales bacterium | reverse complement strand
GCCGTGCTTCTGCGCAAGCACCTTACACTGCCCGGGTATGACGGCGGTGACCCAGACCCTGCAGACGAAGGCCGAGACCTCCTGTTCCCTGCCAGACCGACCACCTCATCGATGACAGCTTCGGTCTTCTCATCGATATCGACTGCCTGCTGCAGCTCTTTCTCAATATACTCTCCACCCCGTCTATGGACTCCTTCAGCTGATAACTTTGACCTGGTGACCTTGGATCTCAGTTCAGCAAGATAGCCCTGCCTCTGAAGCTCCTCGATAGTGATCGGTTCGATCAAGTCATCGAAGATCGCAGGATCATCAGTGATCAACCCATGTCCCATACGGTAGGGAGTCGCTGTGAGACCGATGACCCGAAGATGGGGATTCACTTCTTGGAGTCTATTCAGAAAGGACCTGTTGGTCCCTTCTGCCTTGTGGGAGACCAGATGACACTCATCGATGATGCAGAGATCGATATGACCGACCTCCTGATTCCTGATCGACTGGATACCTGCGAAGGTGATCGGTTCCCCGAGTTCCTTCCTGCCGATCCCGGCAGAGAAGATCCCCAGGTGAGCGTTCGGCCAATACATCCTCAGCTTCTGGGAATCCTGCTCGATGAGCTCTTTCACATGGGTGATTGATCGTGTACTGGGCTCGATGACCGCTGGGTCGTATCGGTTGCCAATTCTGTTCCGGTCCCCTTTTTCCCATACTCGCATCTGGAGTCGGCCACATTTTCCATGGCTCCTTCTCCACTAATCTCGCCAAGGTCACACTGTGCATGGTATGATCTGAGGTCTGGGAACTTTTCATTTTGGCGGTTCTGGTGTCTGAACACGTTGGGGTCGGTACCATACGCAAAGATCCAGATGCGTTTCCTACGATGGGGGCACCGGCATCATCTGCACCAAGCACTCCCCATCGTGCATCATACCCCATAGAGGCCAGATACATGAGCACCCGGTCAAATCCTCGCCCGGTAAGCAAGGGAGAATTCTCCACAAAGACATATTTAGGTCTAACCGGTAACGGTGGACTTTTAACTTCCGGACTACGTCCAGAACTTCGGCGATTACGCCATGCCAGGCGCACGTCTCCAGCCGCGGCCGCGGCCGTGGTTTTCTATCTACGACCGTATGAAGTCGCTATCACAATCACATGACTCGTACAAGGCCCTGTTTGATGAGAGACTTTCTCTGCCGGTTCTTATACAAAACAGAGTTTTTCATTATCCCCACGCTTTAATGTATGTTACACTGGGAAAAGTGATAATACGGTAACATATTTTGTGAATATCTATTTCTATAGGAGTTCACAGTTGACAAAATTTCGGATCCTTTCATGCATTACCCTGTTTATATGCATGATGACAATGGCAGCGGCTGTAGTCACCGATGCATCTACCTCTGAATTCCCTTGCGATAACAGATACATGAACAGAGAAATCCCTTTTACGACTTACCGTGGAGTGACCTACGTTGAATCGGACTTCAGCGAAGAAGCTATTGAAGGATTATGGACTTCCAGCAACATCCCGATCATACAGCCTGAATATGATCACCTGTATACCATTGCCGATTCGACAGGTCATCTGAGGCACAGCTGCACCCTTATTGCAGATGATCAACAGGAGAATATACCACAGAAAACTGAAGAAAGACAAATCACACCACGAGAAATATCAAAACTCTCCAGGAGTAGTATTGACGGATATTTCAAAGACTGGGATCACGATAAAGATGTCGTCTTCGTCGGTACTGATATCATAGAGAATAGACCAAAGGGCATCACTATCTTCGATATTGATACAGTCAGTTACGTCTTTCATGATAATACACTCTTCATACAGACGACCATAACCGGGGAGGCAGAACAGCTTGACTCTAGAGTCAGCTACTATATCAATACCGACAATAATATGAGAACGGGATTCGATAGACACTATGGCTATGATATACTTGTCCAGGGAAATGGGAAATTGTTCTCTTTAGCAGATAGTAACGATCTAGTACTCACCTATATCGGAAACGTTCCAATCGCCCTGTCCCCGGGAAATCACAAGGTGATCGAATTAGCTATACCGGGAGAACTTATTGGCGGTTTCGCAAAACAATTTCAGCTCTATCTTCGATTCGGATCACAGCCCAAGGACCTGACCGGGTATGACGAATTTGGACCATTCACTCTTTCTCAAAAGAACAGGCTTATTCCCCAGGAACCAAAGATCTTCCCGATATGGATAATTTATGCCGTCGCAGGGTTCTTTGCCGGACTCCTTATCTTGTTTCATCTCGGGATTCTTCCAAACCTGCAAATACCTCACTCGCAAAAACGTTCAGATTATCCAACGGAGTCAGGAGAGGAAGATCACAACCAGTACTGATGATAAAATTAGGATATTGATGCAGATCATCCATGAGGGAATCCACCTCATCTTTCACCTGCTCCACATTTCCATAGAGCATGGTAGAAACCGGAGGGATATTACCCAGGACGACCATATCTTCAGGGATCTGCGGCATGATTTCTGCAAGATCGACTTCGCTGTCAAGACTGAGGCCGGCCACATGTGTAGAAACAAGATTCGGCATCAGAGGCGTCGTCTGTCCACATATATGCAGCACCACGGGTATATCAAGAGCATTGGACACTTGTTCAATGTAGGGCTTCGCAAACTCATCATATAGCCTCGGAGAGAGCAATACAGCTGTAGGATCGAGCAGGACCACCATATCTGCACCAGCCTGCTGCTGTGCCAATGCATAGGGAATAACACAATCGGCAGTAAATTGCAGACAGGCCTTACTCAATGCAGGATCCATTAATGTACCTATTGCAAGGTTCTCAGCACCCATCAGAAGCCCCGACAGCGTAAAGGGAGAGGTCACATATCCGGCAACCAAGGTATCTATGTGTTCTTTAGCCAAGCGTATCGCATCAGCAAACACCGGCATTCTTCCATCCTGCAGCGGATCAGGCACACGAAGACCTGCTAATCTTTCGCTGTTAGAGATCGGATGCTCCCTGACATCCGGAGCTCCTTCATCATGAAATTCCACAGCAAGACCCAGAGCCTCTGCTTCTACAGAAAGGTCCATGAAATTGAAGATAACATCAAACCCATATCGTTCATATAGGGCAATCATCGAGCCGGCTTGGACCTCTGCTTTCTGTAGATTATCAATAACCCCGGTCCCAGTTAACATTGCGCCGGGATACCCTACCAGTGGTGCAGCCATCAACCGTTTTTTCTTTCGTACGATATCAATCAGACTCATCTCTGTTTCTCCACTCTTTTTTGATTTAGCCTCATGATATCGTACTAATTTGCCATTGTATGGTATAATATCGTGTTTTTTTGTAATATTATAATGAGTGATTCACACAAAGAAAGAGGTAATATCATTAAGATAACCATCCTTGTTGACAATAATACTCTCATTGATCAGTACTTTCTTGCTGAACCGGGTCTCTCCATCTATATTGAAGATGGGGACAAAAACATCCTCTTTGACTGCGGGTACTCAGGAATATTTATGGAGAATGCACTAAAGATGCATATAGATCTCCTTAACCTTGATTATCTTGTACTCTCCCATAGTCACCTGGATCATACATGGGGACTAACCTATCTGATCAAAACCTACACCGAAGCACATTTCTTACACTGGAAAGTCAAAAAACCACAACTTATCACCCATCCACGAACCTTTATGAGTACCAGAGACGATCAAATAGGAGAGATAGGCTCACTCATCCCCCCAGAACGACTGACTCCCTATCTATATCCGCATCTTACAAAGGAACCCTTTTCTCTCACTGAACGACTCGTCTATCTGGGAGAGATCCCAAGAGTCATGCCGTTCGAACCAGTGCAAACGATAGGAAGAAAGACTGGAGAAGATGAAGGAGACGCTATCTTAGATGACTCTGCCCTTGCCTACCGAAGTGATGGGGGACTAGTCATCATCACCGGATGTTCACATGCCGGCATATGCAACATCATTGAACATGCAAAGGACGTCTGCAGAGATGATCGTATCGTCGATGTCATCGGGGGGCTGCATCTACTCTTCCCGACAGAACACCGTTTAGCAGGAACACTTGCCTATCTGAAGGAGCAGCGTCTCTCATCACTTCATGCATGTCACTGTACCGACCTCTCATCAAAGATAGCCCTGGCAGAAGTCGCACCCATCAAGGAAGTGGGAGTAGGACTCTCACTGTCATATACCTGATAACAGACTATAAAAAACTATCGCTGCCCTTGATCCTGATAACGAATAGAAATGAATTCAAATTGAAGTATTCAAACTTTTTCATTGTTTATACGGGGTATGAAATATAGCACACATCACACAGCACAAGTATTATCATGTTATGACAAACAACCACGTGAACGAATGGGTCAGTACGGCTCAAAAGCACTCTCTGATCTTGATCTTATCACTATCTTGCTTGGAACAGGGAATAAGCATATTCCCGTCCATAGACTAGCTGCAAGATTATTGGACATTATTGATTCAAAGGGTCGTGAAGTCACCTTCAAAGAGCTTACTGCGATAAACGGTATAGGACAGGCAAAGGCTTCCACTCTTTTAGCAGCATTGGAACTGGGAAGAAGGATCTCCTTTTCCACAAAGAAACAGATCACTTTCCCAAGTGATATCTATCCCCTCGTGCGACATTATGCGGACAGACAGCAGGAACATTTTCTGAGAGCATCACTCAATGGTGCCCATGAGGTCATCTCTATCGAAGTCGTCTCTATTGGACTGGTAAATCGTACCATCGTCCACCCCAGAGAGGTCTTTGCCAACCCGCTGAAAGAACGGGCAACAGCGATCATTGTGGCTCATAACCATCCCAGCAGGAACCTACAGCCAAGTAAGGAGGATATCGAAGTCACAGTTCGCCTAAAAGAGTCAGGAAAACTGCTGGGAATCGAGTTACTTGATCACATCATATTCTCTGATGAAGGGTACCACTCATTCCTTGAGAATGATGAATTGTAAAGAACAATAAGGGAGCAGATAAGATACAATCACTCGCATATCATCACAGGTCTCATAGCCAATAGATTCTCTCCCATAGAGAGATAGACAAGATGCAGGCTAACGAGAGTGACGTGACTTCAATACTGCCAGAACATCTTCAAACGTACACTCTTTATACGTCAGCAGTACAAGATAGTGATAGATAAGATCAGCTGCTTCACCTAGAAAGAGATCCTTATTATCATCCTTTGCCTCTATAACCAGTTCGACAGCCTCTTCTCCAACTTTCTGTGCAATCCTATTGATGCCTTTATCAAAGAGATGGTTTGTGTATGATCCCGCTGTAGGATTCTTCTTCCGATCCTGAATCACATCCTCAAGATATGAGAGAAAGTCAATCCCCTCATGCTGCTTTGGATCGTTGACCTCTGAAAAACAGGTATCATCACCTGTATGACAGACAGGCCCTTCTGGTATAGCCTCAACCAAGAGGGTATCTCCATCACAATCCACTTTTATATCACGCAGATCCAGGATATTCCCTGAAGTCTCTCCCTTTGTCCACAACTTCTTTCTGCTTCGGGAATAAAAAGTAACCAGCTTTGTATCCAGTGTTTTCTGAAGGGCTTCTTCGTTCATATAGCCGACCATCAACACTTTCTTTGTGACTGCATCCTGCACAACAGCAGGTACCAAATTGTTTGGATCCTTTGAGAAATCTACTGTCCTATCCCCAATTATCATCATTATTCTCCTATCTGTTCATCCTACAAAATAGTATCATTAGCGTATGATCACCCCGTGTGATCGAATATACTCTTTCAACTCTGCGATATCAATCTCATGGAAGTGGAAGATGCTTGCCGCTAGTGCTGCATCAGCCTCACCGGTCTTAAAGATCTCGACAAAGTGTCCCATAGTCCCTGCCCCGCCTGATGCGATCACAGGGATCGAAATGCTGCGGCTGACCTCCCGCGTCAACTCGACAGCAAAACCGTTTTTAGTCCCGTCATGGTCCATCGATGTCAGTAAGATCTCTCCTGCCCCACGGGATTCGACCTCTTTCACCCATTCGAAAGTATTCAGACCTGTCGGTGTCCTGCCTCCATGCACATAGACTTCCCAGAACTCACCATTGAACTTGGTATCGACAGCACATACTATACATTGACTGCCGAATTCAAGTGACATCTCATCAAGTACTGAGGGAGTCTTCACCGCCTCACTGTTGATAGATATCTTATCAGCACCAGACTCCAGCATTATCCGAACATCGTCTACCGTGCAGATCCCTCCGCCGACAGTGAAGGGTATGTTTATATGACGTGATACCCGCTTCACAAGTTCAGAAAGTGTCTTACGCCTCTCTACAGTAGCAGTAATATCTAGGAACGTGAGTTCATCAGCCCCCTTTTGAGCATAGAGAGCCCCTAGTTCGACAGGATCTCCGGCGTCTCGCAGATCCACAAAATTAACACCTTTCACCGTACGTCCGTCTTTTACGTCAAGACAGGGTATGATTCTTTTCGCTAACATAGATGCTCCTATACTAGTCGTTCACAAGATACTTGAAATTCAGCAAGCTGTTCAAGCGTGATTCTTCCTTCATAGATCGCCTTACCCACGATCACCCCAGCAAGCCCCTGTTCCCGCAACTTCAGCAGATCTTCAAAACAGGCGACTCCGCCGCTTGCGATAAGGTGCAGATCATCATATCCCGCTTCATGTATGCTCTTCATAATACGGTAGTACAGTTCATACGAAGGACCAGTCAACATGCCGTCACGAGAGATCTCAGTACTTATGACCTTCCTCAGTCCCTTTCTCACATAAGAAAGGATCAATTCCTCCCCCGTGATCGCAGATGTCTCCTGCCAGCCGGAAATTGCGGCAAATCCGTCATTCACATCAGCTCCCAAAATCATACGATCAGCTCCATAAACCTCAAACCAACGCATAAATGTCTCTGGGGCCTTCACCGCGATACTGCCGCAGGTCACCATGGCCGCACCGCTCTCAAACGCCGTATGAATATCCTCATCACGTTTGATCCCGCCCCCGAAGTCAATCAGTAAAGACGTCCTTGATGCAATCTTTTCCAGAACTTTGCGATTGACGATCCTCTCTGCTCGTGCTCCATCAAGATCCACAAGGTGCAGTCGCTTCAGACCAATACCCTCATACTGCTTTGCCGTTTCCAATGGATCGGAAGCATAGACCTTCTTTTGGTGATAATCACCACGTGTCAGCCGTACACAGGCTCCATCGATCAAATCGATCGCAGGTATCAATTCAAACATCATATAGACCTCTTAGGACCTTGATCCCATTGAAGAAAGTTCTTGAGGATCTTCTCACCTGCAGATCCACTCTTCTCAGGGTGAAACTGCACGCCGAAATAGTTATCTTTATGTAAAGAAGCACTGAATGGAAGCGAGTAGTCACAACGAGCTATTGTATCAACTCCTGCCGCCACATAGTAACTGTGGACAAAATAGACGTACGAGCCTTCTGGTACCCCCTTGAAAAGTCCGCTTTTCAGCTGTGTGAGGGTATTCCAACCCATATGGGGGACTTTCATCGTATTCGGGAAGAGCTTGACCGGCTCGTCAAAGATTCCAAGACACGGAGTATCATGCTCTTCACTGTATGAACACATCAACTGAAGACCTAAGCAGACCCCCAGAAACGGCTGTTTAAGAGAACAGAGTACTCGATCAAGTCCCCGTTCACGAAGATATCGCATCGCAGTACTTGCTTCCCCGACTCCCGGGAAGATAACACGATCAGCTTCCTGCAGCTGTTTCGGATCATCGGTCACGACGGGATCGACACCCAATCTCTGCAGTGCACAGCTCATAGACCATATGTTACCGGCGTTATACTTGACAATCGCTATTCGTTCTTGCATCAATCATCCTTACGCTCTTAGAGCGTTCCCTTTGTAGAGGGAAGTCTCATATTCTCAAAATCTCTTTTGACTGCCCCTTTGATCGCTCTAGCGAATCCCTTGAAGACCGCTTCGATCATATGATGGGCATTGTCTCCTGATGCAGAAATAGTAAGATTGCACCGAGCCTCATCACAGAATGACTTGAAGAAGTGATAGAACATCTCAGTGGGGACATCCCCGATCATCTCCCTTTTGAATGGGACATCCCACAGCAGCCAGGGACGTCCAGAGAAGTCGATAGCCACTTGAGCAAGTGAATCATCCATCGGGAGCAGAAAACCGTATCGGGAGATCCCCCGTTTATCACCAAGAGCCTTACGATAGACCTGACCTAAGGTAATAGCTGTATCCTCGATAGTATGGTGTTCATCGACTTCCAAATCCCCGTTCACGTTGATGACCAGATCACATCCTGAATGACGAGCCAGCTGATCGAGCATATGGTCAAAGAAATGCAGACCTGTCGAGATCTCAGACTTACCAGTCCCGTCCAGATTAAGGGAAATAGAGACATCGGTCTCTTTGGTTCTACGCTGTATGGATGCCTTGCGGGCAGTCGCACGCTGTATCAGATAAGAAGCGATCGCCTGCCAGCTATCCGATACAAGAACACAGACAGCACTCAGATCCTCTCCATCTACTCCTCCGTTTTTCAACTCATCACTACGTTCTTTCGGCGCAAGCCAGAATGCCTTACATCCTAGATTCTTTGCAAGCTGTATATCGGATAGACGATCTCCGATCAGATAAGAGTTTTTGAGATCAAAGGACTTCCCATCATTTCTCAGATACTCCTGAAGCATTCCGGTCCTCGGTTTTCGTGTATTGGCATGCTCTTCAGGCATTGTCGGATCTATATGAATCCTATCAAAGACTACTCCCTCACCCCTGAGCGTAGTAAGCATCTTGTTCTGTGATGGCCAAAAAGTCTTTTCCGGAAAGGATGCGGTCCCAAGTCCGTCCTGGTTCGATACCATGGCAAGAAAGAAGTCAGTCTTCTTCGTCAGGGCAGCAAGGGCCGTGATAACACCGGGAACAAACTCCATCTTCTCCAAAGAATCAATCTGAAAACCGATTGGCGGCTCTTTCAGTATGACACCGTCACGATCAACAAATAATATGGGTCTCATAGGATTTCCTCCAGTGATCTCATCACTAAGATCAGTCGTCTATTCTCTTCAGCAGACCCGATGGTAATACGAACGCAATCACTGCACCCAGTTTCATGAGTCCTGTTTCGAATGATGACGCCCCTCTCTTTCAATGCATCATAGAGTCCTGTTGCGTCAGTCACTTTGACTAATATGAAATTTGCCGCAGAGGGATAGACCTGCTTGACATAGGTGAGTCGTCTCATCGCATCAGAGAGCCGATCTCTTTCAGCTCGGATCTCTTTCACGACGGTCTGTACCTCATCAAGACAAGAAAGAGCCTGTAAAGCAGTCTCCTGGGCCGGCCCGCTGATATTGTACGGATATTTGATATTTGTCAGTATCTTGATGATCTTTGGTGCTGCAAAGGCCATTCCAAGTCGCGCATTCGCCAATCCCCAGGCCTTTGAAAGCGTCCGCAGAACGACTAGATTCTCATAGGAATCAAGCAGGGATGCAGCAGAGACTTGCTCGCTGAAGTCCTGATAGGCCTCATCAACTATGACGATCCCTGGAAAGATATCAAGCACATGTTCTATGGTATCAAGAGGGACATCATTACCAGTCGGGTTGTTCGGCGAGCAGATGAATAAGAGCTTCAATTCTTGAGAGCTTTCAGCAATCTGTCTCTCTACCTGCGGGAGATCTATCGTGAAATCAGGTCTCAACGCTACCCGCACAAGCGGAACATTATTCAAATTTGCAAAGACTGAATAGACCCCATAGGTAGGGGGCATGATAAGTGCATACTCCTCTTTCGGTTCAGCGAATACACGATATAACAGATCGATTGCCTCATCACTCCCGTTTCCGAGGAAGATACGATCAGTATCTATCGAAAAGGTCTTTGAAATCTGCTGTTTCACCTGACTCTGCAGAGGATCTGGATATCTGTTCCTCCCTATATCCCCGACAAAATCACGAAAATTCTCATTGGCATCAAGAAACATATCCGCACTGCCTGAATACTCACTCCGTGCTGATGAATAAGGCTTCATATGCCAAATGTTCTTCCTGACCAGTTTTGATACCTCGATTGTACGTCTCTTCTTCATAGCTTTCTTTCACATCCTTCTTCTGCCCGAATCGCCTGCAGTCTCCGTGTTACTGCTTGTTTATGTGCATCAAGCCCCTCGGCTGCCGCCATCACTTCTATCGTTGGCCCTAATGCGATGAGCCCTGATGCAGTAATACGCTGAAAGGTGATCTTCTTTAAGTAACTGTCAAGACTCACTCCTGAATAGGTGCGTGCCCAACCTGAAGTCGGAAGAGTATGATTCGTTCCGGAAGCATAATCACCAGCAGACTCAGGTGTCCATCGTCCGACGAATACCGACCCTGCATGGCGGATATGATCCAGCCACTGGTCAGGCTCCGATAGATTGAGAATGAGATGTTCGGGGGCATACCTGTTTGAAATGCTGAATGCATCTTCAAGATCGTCCACATATATGATACAGCTATGTGACAAAGAGGCTGCAGCGAACTTTGATCGCGGGAGCTTCGCCAGTTGATGATCTAACGCCATCTTCACTCCATCAACAACACTTTCTGCTGTGGTGATCAGTATAACCTGACTATCCACGCCATGTTCTGCCTGACTGAGAAGGTCTGAGGCGACAATCACAGGATCTGCCTGGTCATCAGCGATGACAAGTACTTCTGAGGGTCCTGCAGGCATATCGATTGCTGTTTTATTGATAGAGACTAGTTGTTTGGCCATGGTCACATATTGGTTTCCCGGGCCGAATATCTTATCTACTTTCGGGACACTCTCTGTCCCATATGCCATTGCAGCAATCGCTTGTGCGCCGCCGGAAGCAATACATCTCGTGACACCGCTCAGGTGTGCCGCATAGAGAATTGCAGGGGGAACACGTCCATTGGATCCTGCAGGCGTACAAAGCACGACCTCACCGCATCCGGCAATACGTGCCGGCACGGCCAGCATCAGTACCGTAGAGAACAAGGGGGCTGTACCCCCGGGGATATAGATCCCGATCCGTTCAATAGGTCTTACAGCTCTCCAGCAAGTGACGCCGGGTTCGGTCTCGACCTGTTCTTCTCTCGGCATTTGAGCAGCATGAAAAGTGTAGATATTCTTATATGCGCGATCGATCGCTGTTCTGAGCTCTTCGGACAGCATATCACCAGCTGCATCAATCTCATCAGAGAAGATCACCAGCTGATCAAGCTTAGCATGGTCGAATCTCTCTGCATACTCGATCAGAGCGGCATCACCAGAAGAGATCACATGATCAATGATCTGCTGTACCACCTGCTCAAGTTCCTTCCGCTTTTTAGCAGGTCTCTGCAGAATCTTCTCTATCATATCAGCTGCGGGACGTTCATATATCCTTATATCTGCTTTCACGCTGTTGCTCCTTTCGCTTGCTACAAGGTCATCTGCTCGATACCGGTGACGAGGATACCTTGAGCACCAATCCCTTTCAGTGCCTCAAACACATTCCAGAAATCATCCTCCTGCACAACCGTCTGAACCGAACTCCAGCTCTTATCAAGAAGAGGAGTCACTGTGGGGCTCTTCATCCCTGGAATGATCTCATTGACTCTGGAAACTGTATCAGACGGTAGATTGAACATGATATATTTATAATGCCGTGCCCTCATGACCGCATCAATTCTCAAAAGCAGTCGATCAAGGATACCCTGCTTCTCAGAACTTTCTTCTGCTAAATTGTTACGTGAGATCAACACGGCAGAGGAACGATAGAGAACCTCAACTTCCTTCAAACCATTACTGATCAACGTACTGCCGGTACTGACGATATCACAGATAGCATCAGTCAGACCGATCGTCGGTGCGATCTCTACTGATCCGCTGATCTCATGGATTCCAGCTTCCACTCCCCGATCCTTCAAACACTTACGTAAGATGTTCGGATACGATGTGGCAATCTGCTTTCCTGTTAAGTCAGCAAGAGATGTGTAGGAAACATCATACGGTACCGCAATTGAAAGACGGCATTTAGAAAATGCCAGATCCCGCACCAGCTTGACATCATAGCCCTTCTCATCCATCTCATTTTTACCGACTATTCCGATATCGGCAATACCGTCATAGACATATCCCGGGATATCATCATCACGCAGATAGAGGAATTCCATAGGGAAGTTCTCAGCACGTGATTTGAGTACACGTGAGCTCTTATTGAAATCAATACCACAGTGACTAATGATCTCTAATGATTTCTCGCTCAACCGTCCGCTCTTCTGCACTGCCACTCGTAATACGGAATCACTTCTAAACATATGTTCCTCCATGTTCACAACAGGAAGATCCCTGAAGAGGATCATCTTCTGTCCTGAAATAAAAAAAATCTCCACACAATAATGCGGAGACCTTTCGGTTTATACCAATATCATTCGCACTTCATGATCTATGAGAAGAGGAAATGATGATGTATTCTTTTTTCTGTATAATTAATCATTGACTATACCTTATCGAATTATCCGGTCAAGTGTCAAGAGAGAAACATCTTCTTCACACTCTGCACCATTAAAATAAGATACTACAAAGCCTTGTCAGTGACCATATGGGTACGTAGCGAGTATACTACCAGGATAAGGCCATAAACAAAAACAATAGAACCAGAGACTTTGACGATACTCCTGCCTATTTCCTGCGGCATGGTAAAGACCAGGAAAGCCAATAACAATGATATGATGATCTCTATGACTGTAGACATGATCGGTAACGAGATCCTCCGCATTTCAATTGAGAGATATATCTGCAGTACAGCCGATATAACCAGTTGGATACCAAGTAGATATAAGGAAATTGTCCATGCGATCTTAACAATGAGGATCGGAAGTAAGATCGCAAGAAGTCCTACCCCCAGCGATATCGCTCCCCGAATGATCATAGTACGTTTCATATTATCGGAAAACCTCGCCCTAAGAGCCGTAGAGAGGATAATGCCCCCGTTCACCACCGCATAAACACCAATAGCGATAGCTAAGAACATCGTGAACCCTTTCGTCTGAAAGAATATAAACGCACCGATAACCATAAAACAAATCCCAAGGAACAGCTTTTGCATCCACTTCAGGTCTGAATCCATGTCTGAGGCTCCCCACATATGTAATAAGTCGTCTAATTCCCACATACATCTTATAAACAATCATGACACAAAAAGGTTTCATGCAGCTGACACTACCATGAACAGAAAGTCGATGAGCACATCTTCAGAATGATACATTGACAGGGAAATCAGGCTATGTAAGACTATGACATAGTGATGTGGAGCAGGCCATGAATAAACATAAGATAATCAGTTGTATTCTTACTTTTCTCGCAGTACTCAGTTTTCCCTGTTTCGCATATCAGCTTAACAGTCAAAAGATTTATCCGACAACAGCAAAATACTATCAGGGGATCTATCTGCTTAGTATGTTAGCTGGTGAAAGGACCCCGTCAGATTCAGGGCCATGGAGCACTGCAGAATTGTTTGACATGCTCTCCCATATCGATAAGAGTTCTCTCTCTTCCACGGGAAAGAATCTCTATGAAGATATCCTATCTGCACTTACGATCATCTCTATCAAGGGAAACAGCCGGCTTCTGCCGTCCTTATCATTCAGACCTGTCGTAAACACTGAACTCTATGCACATACCAACACAAACTTATTCTTCGATGAAGATGAGGAATGGGGATATGATTATACTAAACGTGCACCTCTTATCGATCTGCAGTTTGAACTCTCTACCCCTGAACATCTCTATGGGTATTTCGGGTTCAATGTGCAGAACAATCGTTTTTATGTAGATACAGGAGAAACTTCAGGATTCTTCGGCAAGCCCATAGCAACCAACCTTATTATCGATGATTCCCTCAATAATCTGGATGCGACAGCTCCCTGGCGGGCTTTCGTCTCATTCGGCGGGAGTCATTGGAATGTGCAGTTCGGAAGAGATAGAGTCCGTTGGGGTAACGGTCTCATGGGAAACCTTCTGGTGGATGACCATATGGATTATCACGAGTACCTACGATTCACCACGTTCTATGATACTTTCAAGATGACAAACATCGTCATCTCGTTCGACCCTCCTTCTTCATATGATTATGATGGTGATGTAAATTTTGATGACCCGATCTCCGGAGTGGAACTCTTCATTGCCCATCGTTTTGAGTTCTCTCTATGGGATAGAATA
>CAYYPJ010000002.1:0-21747 GCA_964473495.1 uncultured Spirochaetales bacterium | reverse complement strand
GATGTACCAGGGGGATTCTGTCGATATAAGCTATCTGAATCCTCTTATGTTCTATCACAATCTCTACATGCGCGGGAATTCGAATTCAATTGTCGGCCTCGATGTCAATGCAGCGATCACAAAAAGACTGCATGCGTATAGCCAGCTTATCATAGATGAGATCGCTGCCCCGGGAGAATCTGCGGATGATATACCTTCAGCTCTAGGTCTTATTACCGGTCTGACCTATGTACATCCACTAGCTGCAGAGAAAATTCTCTCCATACAGTGTGAAACAGTATATACCGACCCATACCTCTATTTGCGTGACGGTGACTCTGATTCCTATCCAATTGATTTCATCGTTGCCAACCGGCAATTCATACGAGGAGACTGCACAGCCGTCGATGAGGACTTCCTCGGGTTCTCTCTAGGCCCCGATGTCCTGGCCTTTGCCCTGCGGGCACAGATCTTCTCAGTAGACTCATGGAACTTCGGGACATCGCTCACCTATCTATTAAAAGGGTGCATTGACCAGGATTCAACTTGGGCTCGCGGATCAGGACCTGCATCTCTTGTTGCTCCCACTAGCTCAGACCCAGAGAATCCAGACAAAGATGCTGTTGAACAGAGATTGACAGCTAACCTTCAGGCAAAGATTCCCTTGACGAGCGGTTTTATGCTATCAAGTAACATTGACTGGATCCATAGATGGCATGCAGAGAACTCAAGCGCTAATGGATACAGCTCTGATCTGCAGACGACATTAGGGATAACCGTACAGCTTTAGTCTGCATCTTTCAGAGTACTATAAATCCTGCATACATGGTGATTACTTATTGGTGATTTACTGTTTATCATTCCATGACTTTCGATTCATACTATTGTATAATCATGATCATGAAAACAGCACTAATAACCGGTATTACCGGTCAGGATGGATCATATCTTGCAGAATTCCTTCTTGCAAAAGGCTATATGGTCCACGGGATCAAAAGAAGAGCATCGTCTTACAACACAAGCAGAGTAGATAGTATCTATCAGGATCCGCATGTGGAACATGCTCGGTTTATTCTTCATTACGGGGATCTTACCGATTCAAGTAATCTGATTCGCCTTGTGAAAGAGATAGAACCAGATGAAGTATACAATCTCGGAGCTCAAAGTCATGTAAAAGTCTCCTTTGAGGTCCCTGAATATACTGCAGATACCGATGGGCTCGGGACACTTAGACTGCTTGAGGCTATCAGGTTCCTTGACATGGAGAAACATGTACGTTTTTATCAAGCATCAACCAGCGAACTGTTTGGACTTGTACAGGAAGTCCCGCAAAAAGAGTCGACAAGATTCTATCCTCGTTCTCCATATGCGGCGGCTAAGCTTTACGCTTACTGGATAGTGAAGAACTACAGAGAGGCCTATGGGATGTATGCCTGCAATGGTATCCTGTTCAATCATGAAAGTCCCAGAAGAGGGGAGACCTTTGTCACCAGAAAAATAACCCGAGCTGCAGCACGTATTCATGAGGGGTTGGAGACAAAACTCTACTTGGGGAACTTGAATGCAAAACGAGATTGGGGTTTTGCAGGAGATTATGTTGAAGCCATGTGGCTTATGCTTCAGCAGGATATCCCTGAAGATTTTGTCATAGCAACAGGGAAAACTACTACAGTAAGAGATTTTGTCACTCTGGCTTTTTGGGAAACTGGGATTCACCTGCGCTGGGAAGGAGAAGGCATAGAAGAGAGAGGAATCGACGAGAAGTCAGGGAAGGTTCTTGTTCAGGTCGACCCTAGATATTTTCGCCCTACAGAAGTAGATCTTCTGATCGGTGATCCTTCAAAAGCACTGATGAAACTTGGCTGGTCTGCAAAAGTTGAGATGAATGAGCTTTGCAGAATGATGATTGAACATGATCTTAAAGAGGCAAAACGTGATAAGGAGTTTGAGCTCAATGGCTATGATACATTCAAACATTATGAATAAGACTGATAAAATATATGTGGCAGGCCATAACGGCTTAGTCGGATCTGCCATTGTCCGCAGATTGAGAAAGGCCGGATATAGTAATATTATCACAAGAGCATCTCGAGTACTTGATCTTACCCGACAAGCAGATGTAGAGACTTTCTTTGCTGAACAACGTCCGGATTTTGTATTCATGTGTGCCGCAAGAGTTGGAGGGATCGGAGCGAATATGACGTATCCTGCACAATTCCTCTACGAGAATCTTATGATAGAAAGCAATATCATCAAAGCTGCTTTCACCGCAGATGTGAAAAAACTCTTGAATATGGGATCTTCGTGCATCTATCCCAGAATGGCTCCCCAACCTATGAAAGAAGAGTATCTCTTGACAGGTCCACTTGAAGTGACGAACGAGGCATATGCTCTTGCGAAAATAGCAGGAATAAGATTATGCAAGCATTTCAATGATCAGTATGGAACAAACTATATCTCAGTGATGCCGACGAATCAGTTTGGTCCCGGAGATAACTATGATCTTAAGAATTCTCATGTCCTGCCGGCATTGATACGGAAATTCCATGAGGCCAAAATACACAACTCACCTGTGGTTCTCTGGGGTGACGGTTCCCCCATGAGGGAGTTCATGTACTCTGAAGACCTGGCAGATGCCAGTATCTTTCTCATGAACAATTGGGACTATAAGGCAATAGGTGAATTCGTGAATGTGGGGACAGGTAAAGAAATATCAATAAAGGGTCTTGCCCAAAAGATCGCAAAAGCAGTGGGGTTTGGCGGTGAGACAATCTGGGACGGCACCAAGCCTAATGGAACCCCTCGAAAACTATTAGATGTATCAAGATTGAATAAGTTGGGATGGTCTGCCGGCGTTTCATTGACAGATGGTATATCTTACGCCTATAAGGACTTCCTCACTTCAGCAACGAGAATGTGACACTA
The DNA here is from genome assembly GCA_964473495.1 of uncultured Spirochaetales bacterium. Classification (GTDB taxonomy): domain Bacteria; phylum Spirochaetota; class Spirochaetia; order CAKZLE01; family CAKZLE01; genus JAIPFY01. The sequence continues at coordinate 18,843 of CAYYPJ010000002.1, read as the reverse complement.
TGGAAGAACATATTGTATCTAATAGAAGTACTCGATTGTTCATGTGCTGTGAACATGTTATACTTTTCGCTATAGAAATCCAGGGATTGCGGTATACAGGAGTTCCCATAAAGCAGCATATTCTTAAGAATACTAGCTGTTATGATGATGCTCTTGACAGTAGTGGTATTACTGCAGAGGATGATCTCTTTGTCTCATGGATTGATGGTTGATAACCATCCGTTCGATCATTTGACTATTTGAAGGAAGAACTGGTGAAGAGTCTCTTAGGAAGTAGTTCACTGCCATTCATACACTATCTGGGATATTTCTCTATAGAAGATCATATGTTGAATAAGAAGTTTCCCATGAGAAGATCATTATGCCTATAGAACCTAAGATATTGCTGATAGTCGGCTCTCAAATCATAAGTGGTGCTGAATATGTACTGGGAGACTACCTGCGGAACACCTCCTTCAGTAGGAATTTTGTAATCTGGCATGCAGAGACGAAAGAACTTCACGAATTCTTTTCAGCGCTGCCTGTAGGAGGGACTCGTTCATTCTCTTCCCTACTTCCTACAGGGGCAAGAAAGAGAAAGACCCCTGCTGCTGCGATAAAAAAGCTGTTTCGTGTCATCAGTTTCACTACGGCACTAAAAAAAGAATTGAAGAAAAGTTCTTATACCTGTGTTGTGGGAAACAATACAGGAGATATCCTGTTTGTGCGATCCTGCAGACATATAAGACGAGTTCTGATGGTGCATGACGATATCAGTGGACAAAAAGGGCTGCATATACTGATTCGAATATTCGGGAAACAGATAGACTCTTATATTGCTGTTGCCCAGGCTGTGAAATCCAGCCTTGTCGCGGCTCGCGTTCCTTCTGAAAAGATCCGAGTCATCTATAATGGATTACAGCCCATACTCTACAGGAAGAAACTCTATACACATACTAATACATTGACTATTCTTTTTGTCGGACATCTTACAAGAAGGAAAGACCCTCTTACGGTCATCCAGTTCTGTTCTCTGCTCCATGAACAATCCGGAATGAGAATATCTTGTCATATGGTATGTAACCAAGAAGAGCCGGAAATACGAAAAGCGTTTGATGCAGCTGTTGAACAGTCTGAAGAGATGATCTACGTTCACCTGCATAAGAATGTTGATCGTGATGCGATAAACAGGTATTATGAGACATCAGATTTTCTTTTTCATCCTGCCCTCAGCGAAGCGCTGCCGACATGTATTCTGGAGGCTTTTCAGCATGGTCTTCCTGTGATCGCCAGGAATGTCGGAGGAATCCCTGAAATGATCACATCAGGTACCAACGGGTTCCTATTCAAAGAGAATAGCGAGTTGACGAATATGGCGCGAAGAGTCCTGCAGATAAGCTGCAGGGAGTATACAGATATGAGTTTAGCTGCATATACTACATTCTGTAAGAACTTCACTCTAGAAAAGAAAGTTGCGGCTTTGAATAAATTGCTCTGCAACAGGGATTCCTTTCAAAGTAAAAGAGGCCAGCAGTGATACAAGTCTTGATAGACAGCAGGGCCTATGGAATGTCCGGCATAGGCCGATATATAGAATTCCTCATCAAGAATATTATCTCCACTTCATCGATTTCCTATACCGTACTGGCATATGAAGATACTTTGGATTGGATGAGAGAAGATCTTAACAAAAGAGGCGTCAGTCTGCTAAAATCAGATCTTAAACCATTCTCCTTTCGTGAAGTGTTCACAGGCATACGTCTATTCGCAAAATTAGCAAGGCAGTTCGATCTCATACATTTCACCCATACAAATGCCCCGTTCATTATACCCAAAAACAGTGTCATGACAATCCATGACATCATCCCGCTTCGTCTGCCCTATAGGCTTACAGCAAAATTGTACCTGTTCATGTTCCTTTCTCTGAATATACGAAGATGCAGACAGATCATAACTGTCTCAGAATTCACCCGGAAAGATATCATAAAGCAATTCAAAGCTGCAGAAAACAAGTCTACGACTATCTATACTCGTTTTCATCCCATACATACGGAAGAAGAGAACCCTGATATAGCTGGCAGTATACACCAATTCTTTCACGAGGGACGGTGCTTTCTCTATGTAGGAAACAGAAAACCTCATAAAAATCTGGAATTTACTATCAGGGTCTTCGATACACTTATGTCGGAATATCCAGATATCAGGCTGGTGATCGCCGGGAATAGATTTGAAGAGCATGATGTGATAGATTCAGTATTACAGCATGTTGAACATACCGACCGATTTCTTACCTTGACTGAGGTGAGTGACACCTTGTTGGGATTTTTATATACCCGGGCATATGCTGTAGTACTATTCTCTATCTATGAAGGGTTTGGCATGCCTCCTATCGAAGCTGCGGCAGTGGGGACTCCCTCTCTTGTCTCTGATAAGACTTCACTGCCGGAAATCGTCGGCAGTGATCTCTGTATAGTTCCTATTGATGACCGGGGCAAGACACTGGAGAAGATACGTCTATGTCTTGATGATGCTGATTATTATGAATCCATGAAAAATCATATGCTGCAGAGAGCTGAATATTTCTTTTCCTATGACAGTATAAGTAGAATAGAACAGATCTATACCAGTGGGAAACGGCATGAATAATACGAATGGGGATACTATGACAATTATCACAGAAAATATTGCAAGACTAAAAGAACTGCCGCGAGAACGGATTGGGATGGGGATCATAATGACGGTCCTCGTCCTGTCCCAATTCCTTAGCATTGAGCTCTTCACCATTTCCCATGTAGTGATCACTTTTGAGAAGATCTCTGCATTAGTACTGTATCCTTTGGCAATATATCTTATAGGATTCAAGAATATACAGGTGAAGATGCAGTTGGTTCTATTTGCATTCCTGTTGTATAGTGCCTTATCTTTATTCTTTTTCTCTTCAGGTGAATTTGACGGAAAATTACTAGCCGCGACTATGACGGTCGCAATAAACGGTATGGTAGCCCTGCTGGTTTATTCTGCATGCAGGACCGATGCGTATGCAGTTCGATACTTCTTCCTGCTTTGGATAATCTGTGCAGTAGCATCTTCCTTGATCTGTATCGCACAGGTGTATCAGATACTCCCGATCATTGATTCACCAGGTTATTATAAAGGTGTGGTAAGAGCCGAAGGCCTCTTAGATGATCCGAACTATCAGGCAGGATTACTCTTGATTGGTTTCGGTGCTCTTATAACACTTCATAACATACGATTCCGTTATGTACTCATTGGCATCGTTCTGCTTGGTCTCGTATCAACATCTTCCAGAATGGGGTTCTTAGGATATACCTTCCTTACATTGATCTCACCCTTCTTTAACCGCGGGCTATCAGAGAAGAAGCACGTCATGAAGAGATTCTCCATCCTTATCATGGTTATATGCATCATGGTGTTACTGTTAGTATTACCCACAAGATATCAAATTGTCACTGAGAGAATAAACTCCACCTTTTCTGCGATCAAGTCATCTCTAGTTGAAATAGTCTCACCGGAAACAGATGAGGTCTCATATGATACACAAAGAGTATCTCATACAGCACAATTGGTATCACTGAACTTCCAAAGAACATCATCAATGACACAGATGATATCACTCAATACAAAAGAAAAGAGTGCCAGTAAGCAGCCCCCGGCTCCAGCCAGATTCTTACTGGATCGTCAAGCCTGGAAAGGTTTTCTGGAACATATCAAAACAGGTATCGGTCTGGGTAATACCGTTGACTATATGAAGAATTCAATCGGCAAATCTATCAGAGTTCATAATGTTTTCTTAGAGATCCTCCTGATCGGGGGAATTGCAGGAGCCTGTTTCCTGCTTTATTCCGGGTTCATAGTCATCAGATTCATGGTACACTGTTTCCCATTCCGTGATGATGAGTTGGAAGAATCTATTTTTATATTTGTCGTATCATTTTGTATTATCGGGATGTTCCTCAGCCTTGTGACATATGTACTACCATGGATAGTCTTTGTATTTGCTCAGTATGCCTATGAAACACACAATGACCGAAAGATCCTCCTGCAGGGAGAGGTATTATGAGCTTAAAAGATGGACTGACCCTAAGGATCAGTCCATATTTTTCCGTGATCACCGTTTGTTATAACAGCAGTAAAACGTTGCAGAGATGTATTGATTCTGTGGAGAGACAACAATCAGAATTCCCGGATTTTGAATATATTATCATAGACGGTGCATCTACTGACACTACAATAGATATTGTACGAGCCAATGAAGCTGCATTTGGCGGACGCCTTCGATGGATATCCGAGCCGGATGACGGCCTCTATTTTGCGATGAACAAAGGAATAGCAATGGCTCACGGCGAAGTGATTGCGTTTATCAATAGTGACGACTGGTTTGAAGACAGCTGTCTTAAGACTGTTTTCAATGCTTTTGCTGACAAACCCCATGCAGACATTGTGTATGGACATATACGTATCATCTCTGCTATAGACCCGAATACCGTGTTTGAGATAACATCAGATGATGCCGATAAGTTACAAGAGGGGATGTCTATCTCACACCAGGCATGTTTTGTAAAGAAACAGGTATATACAGATTTTGGAGTATTCAATACGAACTATAAGATTTCCGCTGATTATGAGTTGCTGCTTCGTTTTTACATGAATAATGTTAAGTTCTCCTCTCTGGATAGTATCATGAGTACCTTTTCTATCGGCGGAGAATCCTCTAAACTGGGTAGACTGATGAAAGAAGAGTATAGAATTCAAAAAGAATATTTTGGAAGAACTCATGCTGTCAAAAAGACTTTGAACACATTGTTTCGAGCAGGTCCAAGAGTCATAATACGAAATATCCTTGGTGACAGATTGTATGAAGATATCAGGAAGCACCTAAAACCGGAAGCATCCAGATGATCAGCCGCCTAAAGCGCTTAGAGTCAATACACAAACAGACAATCCTCTTGGGGATATTCAAGGCGTTCGACCTTCTCATATCTTTTGCCATCACACGTATGGTCTTCTCTTATATTGACAACACCACTCTCTATGGTGTATGGCTGACTATCCTCTCTATTTTGAACTGGTTCAATCTTGCAGACTTCGGCATAGGTAATGGTCTTCGGAACAATCTGACAGATCTACTTGCCCGAAAGAAGATCAATGAAGCAAGAGAGATGGTAAGTACTGCATATTATCTACTCTTCAAGGCAGTCGTTATTGGTATCATTATCATTTCCACTATACAATTGTTTCTTGATTGGGATGAAATATTCAATATCAGGGATGAAGTCATCAGCAATCGCTCGATAAAACTATTATTCAGTATCATGATCCCTGCATTCTTCCTACGTCTCTGGCTATCTACCATCAATGCTGTTGCCTATGCAGAACAGGATGCAGCACTAGGTATCATTATCCAGTTAATCTCTAATATCATGGTATTGACAGCTATCCTTTTATTACCCTATCTTGTAGATTGGAACAAGTTGTTCCTGTTAGGAATCGTTTACAGCGTTTCTTATATCGTTGTCGGGATCTTGGTGAACATGTTCCTCTTTAAGAAACGGTATGCTGCTATAAGACCGTCAATAAAATATGTGAGAAAATCTTTTCGCAGCAGGCTTATGGGTCTCAGTATGAGATTCTTCATCATCCAGATAGCAGGAGTCGTGATCTTTACCACTGATAACATCATTATAACGCAGGTCTTAGGTGCTTCAGAGGTTGTCTCCTACCAGCTTACTTATAAAGTCTTCAGTATCACTACTATAGTCGCCGGCATCATTCTGACGCCAGTCTGGTCCGCCTTCACTCATGCATATGTCATAGAAGATATTAATTTTATCACAAAGACTCTACGGAGACTGATCAGTTATATGATTCCCCTTCTTGCAGCCGTGATACTGCTGATATTCATCTCACCTTATCTTGTACATATATGGATAGGTCAAGAGATCAACATCTCACTATCCCTCCGCCTTTTCATGGGTTTGTTCGTGTTGGTATCTACCTGGAATAACATCTTTGCATACTTCCTAAACGGGGTGAATAAGATCAATCTGCAATTGGCTACATCAATGGCAGGAGCTTTAGTCAATATACCTATATCGGTGGCACTGGCACATATATTCGGGAATTCAGGGGTGATCCTTGGAACGAGTATATCATTACTTCCCTTTACGTTCATTGGAGCTATTCAGACATATTATGTTGTGAAAGAGATGAAGATCAACAGGCTAATGCGTGATACTACAGCAAACGGAGAGCATGGATGAGAATTCTTTATGATTATCAGATCTTCAGGTCTCAGAAATTCGGGGGTATATCCAGATATATCTATGAGTTGATTGTCAGGTTAAGTCCTTCTCATAGAGTCAAAGTCCCCGTCATTGGATCTATGAACTACTATCTGGCACAGTATACCGGAAAGAAAACCAAAGGAATAAGCTTTAATCATTCATGGGATAAAGTCTTCGAAGGGCTGAATAGAATCTATACCATATTCATACTGCTCGTATGGCGTCCCGATATTGTTCATATAACATATTATAATCCCTATATACTCCCATGGCTGCCCAAGAAGACCAAGCTGATAGTAACTGCTCATGATACCATCCACGAACGCTATGCAGATGCGGTTTCAGCAGATGATAAGACTTCAATGAATAAACGAATAGTGTGCAAAGCTGCTGATAAGATCATTGCAGTATCTGAAAACACCAAAAAAGATTTTATCGATGAATTCGGTATCCCTGCCGAGAAGATAGAAGTGATATACCTGGGAAATCCCTTTGAGGGCGCAAAAGCGATAAAACCTCTAAGACAAGGATTAGATACAAAGACTCAGGCTTTCCCTGAATCCTATATATTATTCGTCGGTCAGCGAGATTGGTATAAGAACTTTTTGTGTTGTCTGCAGGCAATAGCTTCTTTCATGAAGGACAATACTATCCATCTCGTATGTGTCGGCGGACCTGTGTTCAGTGCTGAAGAGAAAGAGTCCTTTATCAGATTAGAGGTATCTTCATATCTTCACTATGTCCAGACTAATGATGATCTATTGAAGTCTTTGTATGCAAATGCACTACTCTTCATCTACCCATCTCTATATGAAGGGTTTGGAATACCAATATTGGAAGCATGGGCAATGGACTGTCCTGTAGTATTGCAGGACAATCCCTGTTTCAGAGAGATCGCAGGCGATGGAGCACTTTTCTTTGATTCGACCGTTCCAGCTACTATCACAGATGCAGTCAAAATGATCACAACCAGCAAAGCGGTGAAAGACAAGGTAGTTTCAGCAGGAAAAAGAGCATTGTCAAAATATAGTTTCTCAAAGACTGCAGAAGCAACAGAAAAAGTATATAAGAACATGGTATATGGGAATGAAAAAGATGCATAAGAACAGAGTGCTGTTTGTGACAAATCTACCTTCTCCCTATAGGGTCAGATTCTTCAATATGCTTTCACCCTTCATTGACCTTACCGTAGCATATCTGTTTGAGAAGGGAGAACATAACCGAACATGGAGCATAGATGATCTAGAACATACCTATGCATACGAGATCCTGCCTGAAATTGTCGTGAGCGATAAAATACGATTCAACCCTTCATGGCATAGATTCTTACGGAATCACGATTTTGACGTCTATATTGTCGGAAACTATACAAGTATTGGTGAGATCACCGCGATGAGATATGCAAAGAAGATACACAAACCGCTGATTATCAACTCTGATGGAGGATTCATTCTTCCAAATGAGTCCAGATTCAAACGAGCGATGAAAAAGAGACTGCTGGCTATGGGGGATCATCATATAGTCAGTGGACAGAATGCGAAGAAGACCCTTCTGTACTACGGTGTAGAACCTACAAAGATCGATACATACCCTTTTTCCAGCATAGTGGAACAGGAGATCATTGATAGGCCTTTCACCGATACCGAGAAGCAGAGAGCCCGCTACAAGATAGGGATCCCATCCGGTCGCTCAGTAGCTCTCTTCGTTGGACAGTTTATAGCAAGAAAGAATATTGAACATCTGCTGCATACAGCTCTAGCTGCAAGAAACAAAAGACTGCAGTTTGTACTAGTCGGCCAAGGCCCATTACGCAGAGAGTATGAAACATTCATAGCTTCCCACAACCTGGATAATGTGACTATTGCCGGATATAAGGAAAAAGAACTCCTGCAGTCCTACTATAAGGCAGCTGATGTATTACTCCTGCTGTCAAAATCTGATACATGGGGATTAGTGCTGAATGAGGCAATCGCAAACGGACTCCCTGTCATCGTCTCACAATATATTGGTGCTGCATATGATTTGGTCAAAGATGGTGAGAATGGGTATATGATAGATATTGATAAAGACGATTACGATGCAACATATAAACTGATAGTATCGACCGTACATACTAGGGCAATGGCAGCATCTTCTCTAGAGATCGCTCATAAGTATACTATCGAGAAACAGGTAGATGCACATAGAAACATCATACAATCAGTTTGTGATTCTTATAGAGATACTCTTTGATCGTGGGCGTTGTTGTATCAATTGTTCGAATAAGTAATAAAGGAAGACCATTATGCGCATAAAGACAAAACACTATATTCTTTTGATATCTCTGCTGATGAGCCTATGCAGTATCTCTGTAGTCTATTCCAAAGAACTGTCAGTAGCTATTGATGACCCGGTATATGATATCTTAAAGATCGCTGAAATGAGAGGGGTCATCTCCGGATTACCCGGTGCCAAACCCTATTCAGAAGATTATATTCTCTCACTCCTCACTCAGTGCACGAAGAACCCCCAGAAATTCAGCACTGCAGAGTATAAGATAATCCTATCGCAGATAAATCTTTTGAGAGACAAGAAGAAGGGACTGCTGCAAGACGGAGTCATACAATACAGGTCGGATGATGGCCTCTTCCTTACTGAACTCGGTTTTGATCTTGACAGTAAAGTAGCCGTAAGTGCTGATTTAGCAGAAGTTCCTGATATAAGGAATGTCCTTCAGACCGTTCTTCAGGGGAACATCACTGATAATTTCTCCTACCGTATGACCACTGGTATCCGAGTCGACGGATTGAATGAGGATGTATGGGAACCGTATCGCTTCTTCGAACCTAATGAGGGTTTCTATCTCGCACTGCTGGGAAGCCATCTTGGGGCCAGTGTAACATATCCAGACAAAGCAGGTCTGGGGTTTGACACATATCCTGAAATGGCACTATCTCTACTGGACAATAGGGTCCAGATGAGATGGGGACTGATAAACAGAGAATGGGGCTGGGGCAGAGGAAGTCTGAACTTATCAGGGACAGCACGCCCGTTCGATGCATTTGAAGGTTCTTTCAGGATTGCAGATTGGCTTAACTACTCATACCTGACAGGGACCCTCACCAACTGGCATGAAGCGGTCAAGGATACCACACAGAATATGTTCACGACGAAACGCATAGAGCTGTATCTGCCGGCAGAAGTCAAATTATCACTATCTGAGACCTGTCTTTGGATAAAACGATTTGAACTTGGATATATCAACCCTTTTATGATAACCACCTTGTATCAGAACATGCTAGGCGATTTTGATAATATGATCGCAGGTGGAGAATTCGAATGGAATATCCCGGGGGGGATGAATACCCGTCTTTATGGTTCGATGTTCGTGGATGAGATGAATAATCTCAATCCAATCTATTGGTTCAAACAGGTACGTAATATCTTTTCACTTCAGGGGGGCATCGAGACAGCTGTATCATTCATCCCATTCACCACAGTAGGATTCCAATATACCAGATTAGAACCATTCTTCTACACCCATTACGCCACCAACTACCCGACCTTTGCGGAAGCAATGGATACAAGTTATCAGAACAAGGGAGTGAATCTCGGTTATTATCTGAAACCAGACTCCGATGAGATGAGTCTCTCTCTATCATCGATCCCTAACGAATCATTAGACACCAACCTGACAGTCTCCTATATTCGCCACAGCGGCCAATATGGATGTGATATCGACTTCCCTATCATCTATGCTATTTGTGACTCCCCCGATAAGCATTATTCAGAGAAAGATTTCATAGATACGCTTATAGAGAAGACGGTGATCATATCACTTGAGACAGAATATGACTTCTCAAAAAAGAAGATCCCAATATCACTCTCAGTGGGATACAGCTATGCTGTGACCTGGGCCCGTTCAGTAGAATATTATTATAATGATGATGAAGAAGCAGAAGCGGTAGAAGCAATCCTTTTTGGTGCTTGGCAGCCGCCCTTTGACCGCCATACACTTCACATAGGTTTTCACCTATATTACTGATCCTTCCGATCCTTCGGCTCCGAGCCCCTGCGCCTATTGATCGTCTAGAATCTGGTGGTTCACCAAAGACATCCCGCTCTATCACTGCAGAGGCGTTCGTGTTGTGTATAACTGATCGGCAAACCAATCCTGCACAGCTACCATCCTTCGTTCAAAGGCACTCGGCAGATGGACAGAGAATCCCAGGACCCTGATCTCCGGACGCTGGTGCGGCGCAAGTGACAATGAATAGGCAAGAATCCCCTCATCAGTCGGGATCATAGCGATAGAGATCTTCAACACATCCTTCTTTACCGCCGGGAGAATCCCAAAGACCCTCATAGTTGTCTTATTGGTGATCTCCACAAGAATCTCATCATCACTGGTAACATAGTGGTACTCATAGTAGTTCTTGCGAAAGGACGTGTCATCCTGATATACGATCTGCATATCGTCACGCAGAATCGCGGTCGACACCAAATCATCCAGTACTTCACGACTGCCTATTCTTGAAGTGAAATGAGACGTTGTGATCAGCACGGCAGGCTTGTCGCCTTTTCGGTGCGAGATATAGGTGATTCCCTCCTGCGTCGATACCGAACGCAGTGTGTTGAACATATGAAGCATTCGCTCTTCATCACTGAGAGAACTGAAGTAGTCCGGATAGGGAATCAATGTGAGACACTCCACAAAGAGGGTGTCCTTTTCAATCGGCAGTACCCTGACCTTCTCTGAGATCATGGTACCTTGGGGATAGAACTCCAATGCTTCAGCTTTCTCACTTGAGGATGCAAGCAGTTTGCCGGCCTGCAGCGTATCAATCTGATCGGCATCCAGCTGCGGTTCATACGTGGCAAGGCCCTCTGCATACAGTGTCCCGTAAAACAGCATTAAGAAACTTATATATATAACACCGATTCGTTGTAATCTCATAGAACTAACTTCCTTGCCTTATTTTTCTACAATCATCCGAATGATTGACAGTATACGCTTTTTGAACTCATGTTCCCTGAACTTTGCCGCATGCATATAGATGAATTCTTTATCAAAGTTCTTCTCTATCGCTTCAAACCGCTCTATGACATCTAATACAGCATTCTTTGACTGTTCATAGAAAAAACATCCTGTTGAATACTCAGGATGGTCAGGAATATCAACAACCGTCTCTAAAGCCCCGCCTTCCGCATATGCTAATACCGGCAGCCCGTAGGTCATGACTTCAAGAGGGATCATACCAAAATCCTCGACCCCTGGGAACAGAAGAGCCTTCGCATCAAGAACGACCTCTTCGATCGTCTCCCATGAGGCCGATCCTAAGAACGTTATATTATCACGGGCACGAGAAGAGAGCCTCTTTGATTCACTTCCGGCTCCAATGATCACCAGCGGCTGTCTACTCTCGTTGAATGCGTCAACCAATATATCTATACGCTTGTAGGGTGTCAACGCCCCGAAACTCAGATAGTGCTTACCCAGTCTCTTACGCTGATAGCTTTTCTTCTTGAACAACTCATCTGCGATCGGCGGATAGACGACTCTGGCATCTCTGCTGTAGTAACGGGATACCCGCTTTCTCACATTCTCTGAATTCGCCACATAATCTGTCACATTATCAACCGTACTCATATCATAGACACGAAGACGCTCGAACAGGGTCCCGGCTAACGGCCTTACCACTGCCGGGAGACTCTTCAAATAGACTTCAGTTTCCCCCCAGCAATAACGCATAGGGGTATGGATATAACATAGATGGGGCATACCGGCATCCGGAAGCCCAATCCCCTTGATCGGACCTGATTCACTAGAGATCATAAGATCATAGGATCTATCGACGTGCAGGCTGCGAACGGCTTTCGGATAGAGCGGAAATAATTTTTGATAGTGTCTCCTGAGAATCGGCAGATCAAACCGTGAAGAGACGACTCTATGTCCTGCTATATGAGAACCGCAGACCTTCTTATCATAGAAGAGGGTATATATATCAGCCTTAGGAAAGAGATCAAGAAAGGCCCTTGCCACTTTCTCGCCCCCGCGCCAGGTCATAAACCAATAGTGGGCAAGTGCTATATCTAAATCCCTATATCCGGGAAATAACGATTCATACATTTCAGTGTCAGTATGCATTCTTATTCACAAATCCTTTGAAGAAGGTCATGATGAGGATCTTTATATCAAGACCAATACTCCAATTTCTGATGTAATAGAGATCACTATCTACACGATCCACGATAGAAGTATCACCTCGTAGTCCATTCACCTGCGCCCATCCGCTTATTCCCGTCTTTACCTTATGACGCAGACGATAATTCAGAATCTCTCTATTGAACTTATCAACAAACTCTTTACGCTCCGGACGCGGACCAATAAGGCTCATATCGCCTTTGAGCACATTCACTAACTGCGGTAGTTCATCAAGACTGGTCTTTCGCAGCAGTGCGCCTATTCTCGTACATCGAGAATCATTCTTCGTTGTCCACTGCAGCACCTCAGATGAAGTACTGTTCTTCATAGTCCTGAATTTGATCATAGAGAAGAGCTTCTCATTGATCGTCACTCGCTGCTGGGAATAGAAGACCGGCCCTCGTGAACTCAATTTGACGAGGATCGCGATCACTAAAAACAGCGGACTCAATAGGATAAGACCGACCAATGAGATAGAAATATCCATGATTCGCTTTTTCATTCGATCAAAATGGTTGAAGTTCACATGATTCACATGGACCATCGGTAGATTGTAGAAGTTCGTTATCTTTGTCCCAAGAGAGGAGAGCGCTACGCTTGGGATAAATATGACATGAGAGAATGATTCAGATACAAGATTCAGCTGGTTCTGTGCCGTCTGGTACTCAGCAGCAGGATAACTTATAACGATAAGATCAGGTTTAAACGTTTCTACTACGTGAAGCACATCTTGATCCATCTGCCGTATATGCTTTATTGGACCACCGTCATAATCAGCCTGACCGATCACCTGAAGTCCTGTTCCCCCACGTATGACCATACGATCATAGTATTCATTGAGATAGGGACCATATCCAATCAAAAGAACAGTCTTTATATTCTTACCCTTCTTGCGTATTTGAACTAGGTATTGATTTACCATAGTTCGTTCTATGATCAATCCAAATAGGCTGAGGAGACCAAAGATCCCAAGACTCAATCGACTGACACGTTCAGGAAAGAAAAAATAGAAGACCAATACGATGGCAATCTCAGCACTTACTGCTGAATAGACAAGCAGCTGGACTTCCTGTATTCTGGAATAGTTTCGCATGCTTTCATAAAGTTTGTTTTTATTGAGTGCGTAGACATAGATGACCAGAATAAGAAGTGAGACTTTTGTGAAGAAAAGAAACGGGCTGCCGCTGCTTCCGGGTATAATATGAAATCTTAGATAGTATGATAGAAACCATGATACAAGTACGACCAGAGAATCTGCTGTAAGTCGCAATAAAAAGTAACGGAAATCTTTTCTATTCTCCATCTATCCAACCCGTCAGTACGTATTAATAATCATAGAGATTGACATGTATACGAACAAGAGAAGGAGCAAGCTGCTCCCCGTCAGTAAAACTCAGTTTATCACATTCTTGAAGATACGCATAATTATACGCATACATTCCGGATACTTCAACAGGAAATTTATCTCTATAGAATCACACTGTTGACGGCAGGAGGGGAACATCGCAGAGACAAAGACATGCAAACGTTAGTGAGAGGATCTTTTCTTCACTTCCCCTACGATACAAACAGTACACTAGTAGAACAGATCCAGAGACATGAGGATCTCAAAGGGTAGATCACTGTAATCCATATCCCCCCGTAGATAAGATGCAACATCTTTCAGATTGTATCCAATAGATGCATTGAATGGATAACTCTTATACTTATCGAAGATACAGTAAAGCTCAAGACCACCGCTATAGACCTGGTTAAGATCTTCCAGCGAACCACCGTCAAACAGTCCGATATCTAAGAAAGGAGAGACAATAAACTCTGTTATCCCATCAAGATCAATTAACGTTGCCATCACATTAATATTAAGGACCCCGCCGTACTTTCCCCTCCAAGCAGAGTCTAATGATTCATTTTTATTCAATATGCCGCGCATATATTCAGCAGGGTTCTTGGAGCTGTTCATAAATGAATAATCATCAAGAGGTGAATAGAATGCTGTCATTCTACTTCCAATATTTATCCTGTCAAAGATGATAGTGAATGCAGTGGCTCTTAGGGATGTATAATTTGAGATATTTCCATGGTTGTTGAAGGAATACACTGTATCATAATTCAGACTGTTTGCCAGTGTAATACTCAGACCCTCACGAAAATTATGCTTCCAGTTGATTTTATTATAGGAGTAGGAGAGTGCATTATGAAAATCAAAGTAGGGGTTCTTCCCATCCATATTCATAACAAAGTTGACACTCGGTGAATATCGTATGTGCAGGGGAAGCACAAATGAATCACTTACAGTCGTATGAAAACTTGTTAATCTTGAAGTCGTCGCCTGCAAAGGATAGACAGCAAAATCAACACCGCTGGTCAGATTGACCTTTGTGATAAAAAGATTCAAATTACTTATAGTCGAATTAAGAGAGTAGGTATACTCAAAGGCATCAAACGAACTGCCGTTCTGATCTATACTGATCGTTGAACTCAGTGCAAGTGAACGACCGAGCGGAATCTTTATATCACGCAGTGCCAGTGATAAAGCTATATCACTGTTCCCCCAACCGCCTCCATCATCCAGTTGATATGTGGTAATCTTTGTAGAAAGACTTATACCATGCCCGAACAGAGACAGACCATGCATTGAACCTGAAGTAGTAAGTACTCCGTCCCCAAACACTCCATTATCCTGGTTTATCGTAAATTCTGACGAGATATTCAAGTCACTTCCGAAGAATGAGATGTTCTTCCATTTCAATGTGGTAAAGTATTCAGGCTCATCCCAAAGAAGATCCGTTTGCTTGACGTTCGAAGTCATGGCAAAATCAGATAAAGTCCCCAGAAGATTGTGGTCATAAAGCTTGAAACCAGCCTTAAACCCATAGTTCGAGTCATACTTCCCATAGGGTATCACTAATGTGGTAAAGGCATCATCCACCAGGAACGCCACATGGAAAACTTTCGTTCGACCCATATCTGCCGCATTATCGGCAACTGGAGAGATCGTATAGGATATATCATCGAAGATGCGCATATTCACCATCTTCTGACGTACACCTGCAGCAAACTGTTCCAGCTCCTCATACGCTGCAAATTCATATTGCTCTTCAGTCACACCAACTCGTTTTAAGAGTAGACTGCCATTGGTCATTCCTTTCACATGGATAGTTATATCTTCTATCCGATACACAACAGAATCTTCATCCGACTGTTCTTCTGCCAAAAGAGGACTCGCTATATAAAACAAAAGCAGAACCATGGAGAGACAGATCTTTATAGCTTTATTCATATAATTCCAACTTGACTATAAGATAAGTAATATTTTTAGAGAAATACCCTGTAATATAACCAATTCTAGAGATTCCCAGTTACAAAAATCTCTAGAATTCATTGTTATACTGTATAATTATTTCTCTTCAGCTGTATCAGGGTCAATACTCAGTAGTTCAATCTCAAAGATCAATAATTTGTTTGGTCCGATCTTTGGTGCTGAACCAAGCTCTTTATAGGCTAAATCCGGATGTAGATAGAATCGATATTTACTACCTACCGGCATAAGCTGTAAACCTTCTGTCCAGCCGGGGATAACGGCATTCAAAGCAAATGTCACAGGTTTCCCGCTATCATATGAACTCTCAAAGACAGTCCCGTTGATAAAAGACCCCTTATAGTTCACAGTCACGACATCATCCGCTGTGGGCCGCTCACCATCTCCCTCTACCACTACTTCATACTGCATCCCGCTCTCTGTCTCGATAACACCTTCACGTGTCTTGTTGGCAGCTAAGAAAGAGACGGCCTCTTCCATATTCGCAGCTGATACCTTAGCCTGTGCCGCTTTCTGCTGCTCCGTCAGTTTCACCTGATACTCCTGAAAAACAGCATTAAGCTCTTCATCTGAATACAAGCACTCATTGCCCTTGACAGCATCATTCATTGCCTGGGAAAAATATTCAGGGGAGAACTCTACACCCTGCTGTAGATAACTCTTGGTAAACATATAACCGAATGCATAGCTGAATCGTTCAACAAGTGATTCTGGTGCCGGAAGTCCTTCTGTCCCCGCATCACCACTCAAAATATTATCAGCACTCACCTCTTCACTTGCGCCATTAGCAAAACAACCAACAGTTCCTACAGCTAAAACTATAAGAACTACCAACAATGTCCTAATCCAATACTTCATCATATTTCATCCTTTTACATAAATTTCCAGTCAGTTTACCACTATATCAAAGTGTCAGAACAATGGATAGAGGTGCAGTTCTTTACTTTCAGATTATTTTCAGGCGTAATGTGCATGGTTTTAACTCCGATTTCTGTTGCCACATCGGTAAACCGACCATATAATTGATACATGAGGAAAATCATTCTGTATTTTGGAATCATCTATATTGTATTCGTGATTATCACCATGATCACCCAGACAAATATCCTGCAGTACTACAAGCCAATCGAGGCGGGAACTCTTGATCTCTCATCAACTTCATACAAAAAAATACAATCTGTCCCGCTTCAGGGCGCTTGGGAATTCTATCCGAACAAGATAGTCTCATATGGTGATCTGCAATCGATACAAGATCCGAAGGAGCTGCAGGGTGGATTCATTGATGTACCATCAGAATGGCATACATTCGTTCCTTCTAAGGAATCATCGGTTCCGAAGATGACTAGAACGGGTATCGGTACATACCGAATGCACATCAAACTCCCGCAGCCGGGATACTATGCATTAGGACTTAATTCGATCTATACCTCATTCACACTCTTCGTCAATGATCAGAAACTCATGTCCGTGGGGGAGATCGGCACGGACAAAAAATCAAATCATCCGCAGTTTCTGCCCATGACCACATCCTTCTACACCGAAAAACGTGCTATTGATATTATCATACAAATAGGGAACTTTTATCATAGGAAGGGGGGACTCGTCCAGGAAATAACATTTGGGACACCCGAGGCGATCAAAAGGGCCTTTATCGTAAAGAACATCACCTCTACCTATCTTTCAGGAGCTCTCTTTATCATGGGGATCTTCCTATTGACGTTCTTTAGTCAGTCCAATAAGGATAAAAGTCTTCTTTTCTTTAGTCTTTTCTGCATCATCATCGCAACACGTACACTGATGAACGATACCGTCACATTATTACAGATCTTTCCCACGTTTCCCTTTGAGGCAGAGATGAAGATCGAGTATCTGACAGTCTCTCTTGGACTCCTGACATTTGCTCTCTACAGCCGATATGCCTTCTCGAAGATTATAAGTTCAGTCATCACTAAGATCGTAGTTGCGGTAAGCAGTATCTACAGTATCTTCATCCTACTGACTCCAGTTTATATATATAACTTCGTTCTAGTCTCATTCGATCTGCTTATCGCCGTTTATAGTCTCTATTGGCTCATATCCATGATCGCAGGATTCATACAGAAGAAAGGGGGTAAGCTTACCATAATTCTAGGAGGTATCGTCCTTGCTATCACTGTAATCAATGAGATCATACTCTACACACAAGCAAACTTCTCATCCTTCTACGCCTATAATTTATTACCATTCGGTCTTTTTATCTTTATTTTTACCCACTCTTTTGAGTTCTCTTTTCGCTATATTGAAGCACTTCGTACCAGTCATGAGCTGACAGAGAATCTAGAGAAAAAGGTCGTAGAGAGAACAAAAGAACTTCATCAGGCAAATAAACGATTACTTCATCAGGCTACAATCGATGAGCTGACAGGAATATGGAACAGAAATGAACTGCAAAACAGAACAGAGGAGGAAACCTCCCGGTATAATAGATATGCAAAGAACTTGTCGACTTCCTTCTCAGTCTTCTATATGGATATTGATAATCTTAAATACTACAATGATACCTACTCGCATGAGGCAGGTGACCAGATATTAACACAATTTGCCCATATCCTCACTGCATCCTGTCGAAAAAACGATGAGGTCTTTCGTTTGGGCGGTGACGAGTTTGTCATGTTATTACCGAAGACTGATACCGATGGGGCCGTAAGAATAGCAGAACGTATCCTTGCAAGTAAAGGAAGTCTGAACGATAGTATTCAACAGTATCTCCGGCAATCGGATCATACCTTCACTGATATCCCCAAGGATCATACTATCAGCTGCTCCATAGGAATCGCTACACACAATGAAGGAACAATCAATATTGACAGCCTTATAAGATACGCTGATAGGGCACTCCTGACAGCAAAATCACGCGGTAAAGATCAGTTCATAGTCCAAGACATGGAGAATCAATCATCATAGATCTGGTTTCCTTCAGCATCGATAGCAACAATGACAGGAAAGTTCTCTACGTACAGGCGATAGAGTGCTTCAGGACCAAGATCAGGGAATGAGAGTAATTCAACGCTCCGCAC
>CAYYPJ010000001.1:0-40330 GCA_964473495.1 uncultured Spirochaetales bacterium | reverse complement strand
CTCGTCGGTTCTCGTTAGTTCTTCAGATCATCGACGATTATACCAGTCTGTTCTCCTATATGAATAAGGGCCTGAGAGCAGATTCCCCCCTGCACTCTGGCGTGAGAGATATGGGTGAAGACATAATTCTGCAATTGGGTGATATCAACGGGGAAACCGGTAGATCTTGCAATAACCAACATCTTACAGATGAATTCGCTTTGTTCAGGAGAAAAGGATTCCTTCAGGACAAGAGCATGGCTATTGATGTATGCTGAAAGGCTTTGTGCTGTACTTGCCTTAATCTTGTCATCCGCTTTTAGTTGTATGAACTTCAAAAGATTCTCCATGAATAGTGAAGTGCCCTTCATTGTATAGGGAAGATCTTTGCGAAATAGCGAGTGCAGTGTTCGCAGACATGTCCCCATATTTGTGATATAGAAAGAATCATTTGGTTCATAAACACCCTGTTTGATCAATGCTGTGTAGTTCTTTATATCATAGGTTATTTGTTCGATGTCATTATCAGCAACTCGTGAGAGAGATTCATTGATCCAACTGTAGACAGTATCCATCATACGCTCAGGCAAATCAGCGGTCTCAATAGAATAGGCAATCTGGGGAACTGTGTCTTGCAGATCCCGGATGTGTAATACGAGGCCATCCTGTTCATCATAACGATAAAAAACGTGATATGAACGTTGTGTTTGGAGAGGCTTGTCCATGATAATGATCTTGAACTGAGAATGATCAGGTGACGATATCTTGACAAGATCAAATATACCATAGTGATCACTGTATGCTTCCGGGAGTGCCACTAGTCGGTTTAATGTGTAGAATGCTATAGCTTCAAACCCCCGGGGGAATGAAGGGTAAATTGACTTCAGGATATCATCTCCTGTTCCGAGACTCTCAATGTTGCTCTTGGCTTCTTTTAGCGATTTTGTGAGGATCGCTAAAAGATCCTGAGAAGTGTATCCCTGATAGAGTTGTGCGGCCTCTATGGCATAACGCATGTTCTGTGTGGACTCTAATCCGGAAATATCAGCAAAGAACCATCCGCACGAAGTGAACATATACATTCTGAAACGTTGACCCTCAAGAAGACATAAGAGTCTTGCAGTCTTCTCTGCTGTGGTAT
The DNA here is from genome assembly GCA_964473495.1 of uncultured Spirochaetales bacterium. Classification (GTDB taxonomy): domain Bacteria; phylum Spirochaetota; class Spirochaetia; order CAKZLE01; family CAKZLE01; genus JAIPFY01. Next base: position 39,210 of record CAYYPJ010000001.1, on the reverse strand, counting down.
CATCTCTTAACACGCTATGAGAAAAATGTTCAGGGGATTCTCTTCCAGATAGAACTTTTCCGTACAGATGAAGGAGTTCCTGTCCTTCAATATGAGGTACAAGCACATGAATCTCTTTCGTGTAGATATCATTCAACTTTGCACTCAGTAGCATGAACGCTTCACGTAAAGGAGTTCTCCATCGCTGATTCCATCCATCTTTTCCGCCGGTTGAGCACCCACAGTCTTTGTACCAGCGGGAAACTCCGTGGGAACAACTCCAGGAACTTCCCTTTGCCTCTTCGCCCTTATGAAGTTTTGCTCGTAATGTGGGGGGAGTACTCTCAAGATATGCTCCATAGTTTGACAGAGTGAATTGATCGTTTTGTTGTATTTTATGTATAAGTGCTGCAAGACACATATCGCCAAAAGGTTCGTGATGCCCGAATATCTCACCATCTGTAGCAGAGTGCAGGAGGGCAGGGGCGTCTGATTGCTGGATATCAAGCAATCTGGCATAGAGCTTATCTGCATCCTGAAGATAGTGATTAAAACTAATACCTTGTGCCAACCCTGAATGGTAGAAGAATGCAGCGATGGATCCATGCGTCCCTTCAATGGTGTATGGTATGTCGTACAGAGCCTGTTGATTGCCTGAGTCCTTCCAGACCCCTGGACTTTCCTCTACTGCAGCTGCCTGCAAAGGTGAAAGGATAATAAACTTGACTCCAAGATCTACGAGGATGTCAATCACCATAGGATTAACTGCAGCTTCAGGCAGCCATATCCCTTCAGCATCCCTGCCGAAATGGTACGAAAAGTCTTCCAGTCCCCAAACTATTTGGGTCCTTGCATCGTGTTCTGTATCCAAAGGGAGTATTGTATGATTGAATCCCTGAGCAATGGCATTCCCATGGCCCTGGTTCCTTAATACACTGGCTGCATCTGCTTCTCGTATTCTCTGATAGGTCTCAGGATCTTCTTGCTGTAACCAGTGCAGGAGCGTCGGTCCAAAATTGTATGATATAAATTCATAGTTGTTCACGATCGAATCAACTCTTCCGTCATAGGTTACATAACGTGAGTATGCATTTGCAGCATAGCATTCACGGTTGATACGTGTGTTCCAGTCAACATGGGGAAATGCAGAGTGCTGTTTCGGAATAAGACCAGTATCAGGGATCTCTCGTGGAGGCTGGTAAAAATGACCATGTAGTATAAGTGTCGTTTGCATGGTGCTAGTATAGATTATTTACTCTTGTATAGTCCAGAGAATGAATAGATGGATTTTTGTGACATAGACGTATGCATGGCGGAACTTATTCTGTTGTATTGTCTATCTGTTGACTAAAAGAGCTCTTTTATCTACCATATTGTTTTAAGGGTGGGAAGCACATAAAGTCTAATGTATCTATCAATTAACATGTGGAGTATATATCTATGTCAAAAGAGTGGTATCAATCGCTTTCATTCGAGGAGCTTTGCTGCCTTGCAAGAAAAAAGGGTGTCAGGCATATTGATGAGTTCTCTAGAAAGGATCTGATTGAGGTATTAGAAGAAATCCAAGAAGAAGAATTGACCGATCATCGACAACGTAACGATATTATGAGACAGAAGAGAACGAAGTTCGATATCTTTCGCGAACGAGCCTTCGATGGAGATACGGAATATGATTTCGAGATACCTGAATTATATACACATACACAAATCACACTTATGTTGAGAGATCCTTTTTGGGCCTTTGCCTATTGGAATATCAATAGAATAGATCTTAATAAGTTAAAAGAGCAGTACTCTGATCTGGAGTTATTCTTACGTGTGTATGAGTTCTCGAATGATACAGACTCGGTAGATCATGTACTCAGCAACTTTGATATCCCTATACAGGAATCCGATACAAGTTGGTATATCAATCTTCCAGTTCCCGGGCGCTGGTATCAAGTCGAATTATTGTGTGATTGTATGGACGCAGATGAGAAAATCCTGAAGATCGTCCGATCAAATTTAGTGGAGAGTCCCGGAGGTTATTGGTTGAATCATACTGATGAACTGAGAAACAATGCTGATGAAATGGAGTTGTTCCTTGCTGGAATCACAGATACTTCTGGTATAATTACCGATAATCCTTTGGTCAAGATGATCATTGAAGGTACTCAAACAAAGAAAGATCAGAAAGAGTATAAGGGGTATAGCTTATGAGTTCGGGACTTGTTGGAATCGTCTTGCATGCACATCTTCCCTTTGTACGCCATCCTGAGTACCCTAAGTTCTTAGAGGAGAACTGGCTTTTTGAGGCAATCTCGGAGACCTATCTTCCATTGTTGCGTGTATTCCATAAATTGAGGAGAGAAGGGGTCCCCTATCAAATCACCATATCGTTATCACCTACGTTATGTGCAATGCTGACTGATAAACTTCTACAGGAACGCTATGTGGATCATGTCAACAGATTGATCGAACTTGGTGAGAAAGAACTGGAACGAACGAAAGAATCTCCTAAGGAACATAATCTTGCCGGTATGTATTTAGCGTTCTATAAGCAGAATCTGGAGGATTTTCAAGGAATATACCGTGGGAATATCTTACAAGGGGCTAGAAGTTTGGAAGATAGCGGGCATGTGATTCTCATCACAACGGCAGCTACCCATGCAGTTCTACCCCTATTCAAAGAATATCCCCAAGCGGTGAAAGCCCAGATTGAATTGGCTATGATGTCACATGTCGCGCAATTGAGAAAGAAACCAAAGGGATTCTGGCTGCCTGAATGCGGATACTATCCCGGATTAGAGAAACTTCTTCAACAGAATAATGTGGAGTATTTCTATGCGGAGACACATAGTATCAATCTTGCAGAAGAAAAAGCAGAACGAGGGGTGTTCGCTCCTGCATCGTGCGATAATGGTGTTCATATCTTTGCTCGTGATTATGGTCTATCACAGTTGGTTTGGTCGGAAGATCATGGATATCCTACTGATGATGTCTATAGAGACTTCTATAGGGATATCGGATATGATCTGGATATAGACTATATAAGACCTTATATTCATGAACCTGATGTACGATGCTTTACCGGGTATAAATATTGGGCTGTAACTGATACCGAGAGCTCTGAGAAAAAGATGTATGATCCTGAGCAGGCATTCAGCCGGGTAAAAGAACATGCGGGGAACTTTATCTACGCTGTACGGAAAAAGACGAAAAGTGTTAGCAGGCTTATCGATAGAGAGCCCTATTTTACGCTTCCTTTCGATGCTGAGTTGTTTGGTCACTGGTGGTTCGAAGGAGTTGCCTGGTTGGAAGAGGTTATCCGCGGAGTGGCTGTAGATAATGATGTATCCATGATGAATGCCGAAGAATATCTGCGGCGATATCCCAGGAATCAAGTGATTCATCCTGCACTTTCAAGTTGGGGGAATAAGGGCTATTCTTCAGTCTGGGTTGATGGGTCGAATGATTGGATATATCGACATGTCCATACCTCTATCAAGCGTATGATAGAACTTGTCGGTCGATTTCCCGATGAAACCTCGTTGAAAGAGCGATTTCTCCAACATGCGGCACGAGAAGTACTGCTTTCGATGGCTTCCGACTGGCCATTCATTATCAGCAATGGTACAGGTGTTTCATATGCAGAGCGAAGGATGAAGGAGCATATTCATAATTTCAACCTTGTATATGAGAATATGTGTAGAAACTCAGTGAATACCGAATGGCTTACGAGAACAGAAAAGAAGACAAATATTTTTCCAGATATTGATTACCGTGTGTTCGGCGGTGATTTCTAATAAAAGAAACGTCCATTGGGAATATCCCCAATGGACGTTTCTGTATGCTGCTAGTATTCGTGTAGTGAAGCAGAGATGCCACTGTAAGCGAGACCTGATTATCACACATTAGGAGATCCTTATCGGTACTCCTCCCCATACTCTGCCCTTCTTTCACTATAAGCTAAACTTATGTTAAGTGTTGTCTCATCTCATCTCGTATATTACTGAAGAAAGACTTTTTACTCAGCTTGACTTCAGATGTGGATAAGTTATCATGATAAGTGGTAATAAGTGGTAATAAGTGTCAGTTATTACCACCAAAAGGGGAGAATGGTGGAAGTTTTATGTTAAGTGGAGAGTTTCGTAACATGATTGATGAGAAGGGACGTATCTTAATTCCTTCTAGATTACGCAATTCACTTGCAGGAAATTCCCTCTATGTGACCAGAGGAGTTGAACGTTGTCTGTGGCTGATGCTTCCGGAGAAGTGGAGATCTTTCTCTGAAAAGATCATGGGAGGTCCTGGTGCGATGTTTGATGCAAGGACACGTCTCTTGCAGCGACGTATCATAGCACCTGCCCAAGAGTGTGAAATCGACAAATCCGGGAGAATACATATTCCTCCGACATTACGAAAAGCTATTGGGCTGGAAGTCAAGAAAGAAGCAGTGATACTAGGGATCAATACATTCCTGGAGTTGTGGAATGTGGATGAGTATACAACTTACGTTGAAGAGAGCGAAAAAGCTTTTGTAAAAGCATCTCAGTCATTAAGCGAGACCTTGTTTGCTGCAAGCAGAAAGGAATAGAGGGAGAGAGTATGGAAATACGACATATCCCCGTTATGAGCCAGGAAACTTTGGACTATCTTGGTCCAGTAGCGAAAGATGCTGTATTCATTGATTGTACCTGCGGTGAGGGAGGACATAGTGAGATGTTCCTTCGTCATTATCCACAGCTTAGGCTCATTGGTCTTGATCGAGATGCATCTATTCAAAAGAAAGCAGAAAAACGTCTAGCAGTATTCGGGGATAGAGTAACTCTCGTCAATACTTGGTTTGATACCTTTTTGGAAGAGTATGATGACACGACCTTCCCGCGACCTCAGGTAATACTTTTTGACTTAGGTATTTCTTCCTTTCATTATGAGGAGTCTGAGAGGGGATTTAGTTTCCGCAAAGATGAACCACTTGATATGCGACTTGATACTCATGGCAATCTTACTGCTGCTGATATAGTGAACTCCTATCCTGAAGAGCGTTTAGCAGACGTTATCTATCACTATGGAGAAGAACGCTATTCACGTAGGATCGCTTCCGCCGTCTGTAGACGCAGAAAAGAACGAAGGATCTACAGTTCGCAGGATCTATCAGGGATCATTACTTCTGCTGTTCCAAAGAAATATCGCTACGGCAGGATCCATCCTGCAACACGAACCTTTCAAGCCTTGAGAATTGAAGTGAACGGCGAGTTGGATCGAATAGAACGATCGATTGAACATGCTGTACAGATACTTGAACCGGGAGGCAGGCTAGGGGCTATCAGTTTTCATTCATTAGAAGACAGAATCGTAAAACATACCTTTAAGCGACTGGCCAAGAGAAGCTCCTATTCACCAGAGAGGGCGCAAGATACCGATGATGAAAGACTGCCGTCGATCAAGATATTGACTAAGAAACCAGTGATACCGTCAAAGGAGGAGATACAAGGGAACGCACCGTCCAGGAGTGCAAAATTCAGATGTGCAGAGAAGTTACACATGGAGCAGTAGGATGAGAATCAGGGGAAAGGATACAGTCATAGTTATGATCATTCTTGTGATTGCACTACCTCTGTCAATCTACTTTCCCGTCCATCAAGCAGCTGTATACCGTGAGATCGGCTTTGAAACTGCTCAAATTGAACGAAAGATGAAGGATCTATCGGAGAAGAATCGTAAGCTCGTGGGGGAGCTTACGATGCTTCAGAATCCGGATAGAATCGTGAACCAGGCGCAGCAAGTGTTTGGGGAAGAAAAAGCAAGTGAGGATGATGTCATAATCATCAAAGAGAGGTAACACCATGGCAGATGTACCTAAAAAGAGACTACTCCGAATTGACAAAGCTGCGTCAATCACTCATGGAACGATACTCTTTGGATCAGCACCGCGACTGTGGATATCAGACGTATGTATTGATTCAAGAGAAGTGAAGAAAGGCTCACTGTTCATAGCACTATCAGGGAAACGTACTGATGGTCATGACTATCTCGATCAGGCTGTATCAAACGGTGCAGTATGCATCCTGATTAATCGCACGCAGAGTCAGCGTATAGCATATCTAGAAGCGAATGCCCATTCAGTCGCTGTGATAGCAGTCGAAGAGACCTATACCGCTTTGCGTGAATTAGCAGCCTATTGGGTTTCACAATTCCCGGATTTGGTTCGTGTAGCGATCACGGGAAGTTCCGGTAAAACAACGACTAAAGAGATGGTGGCATCAATCCTATCGAACATTGGCCCTACCGTTAAGAATCCTGGTAATTATAACTCTGATATAGGATTGCCGCTATCGGTATTTACCATGAATGAATCACATGAGTTTGGTGTCTTTGAGATGGGAATCAACCATTATGGCGAGATGCAGCGTATGTTAGATGTCTATTCTCCGAATATAAGTCTTATGACGAATATCGGAACTGCACATATAGGTATGTTTGGATCTCAAGAAGCTATCATACGGGAAAAGAGCAGGATCTTTCATTCACAGATCAAACGCGGCTATATCTTAGAAGATTCCTCATGGAAACCCTATATAGAAAAGATTCGTGATATCAACCTGGGATCATTCGGTATGAAAACAACTGCCGGGTTCAGCGGGGCGAGGACATTGGGACTTGATGGTTGGAAGATTACCTATGAAGGTATAGATATTCACCTTAAGCACGTTGGTACCCATAACCTGCTTAATGCACTTGCTGCTATCCGTATCGCTCAGGAGCTTGGTGCAACAAAGTTTCACATTCAGGCAGGTCTTGAAGACGTCCAACCCATGCAGGGACGGAGCAGAGTAATACATGGTAATGTTACCGTCATAGAGGACAGCTATAATTCAAATGTTGAATCAGCAAGTAGTATCCTTGATTATGTCAATACATTAGATTGGAGCGGAAGAAAGGCCGTTGTCTTAGGTTCAATAAAAGAGTTGGGTTTTGCTGAAAGACGTGCACACAAGATCATGGGAGAGAAGATCGCACAGCTGGCACCTCAGGGTACATTTCTCTATGGCAGGGAGATGGAGATCGCATACAAGTTGTTGAAAGGTCAGAACTATGGGAAGGATCTCTTCTACACCGATGAGTATGAAGAACTTGAGGAACATGTCACGTCCTATGTCCATAGTGGTGATCTTGTTCTGGTAAAAGGTTCGCGATCTATGGCAATGGAACGTTTGGTTACCCCATTAAGCTTGGTCTCATAGGAAGTGATATCATAACGAGGTGGATGGTGAATACAATAATCTCACAATCAGTTTTACTACGGGCTGTAGTTGCAGGACTTACAGCCTTTGCCATATCTGCAGTATTGGGAAAGATATGTATTGAACTGCAGCTTAAACAGAATATTGGGCAGGCAATCAGAATAGACGGCCCTGAAAGCCACCAGATAAAGGCTGGTACGCCAACTGCAGGAGGGGTATCCTTCATCGCGGCAATCAGCATAGCAGTACTGATTTGGCTGAAAGAGCCTGCAATACGTAACACGTCTCTACTGGCTCTGATTGGTTTCGGGCTCATCGGGTTGTGGGATGATGCACTGAAGATTTTACGATCAACTAATGACGGGCTGAGTGCAGGCTATAAGATTGCTCTGCAAGTCGTGATGAGTTATATCCTGTTGTTCGTGATAGACCGCTATTTCAGCTTGCCACTCAGCCTCTCTATTCCCTGGAAAGAAGCCGGTGCTGTGAAGTTAGGAAACTGGTACTATATATTCGCTATCGTCTATATCGTCTTCATAACCAATTCCTGTAATCTTTCAGATGGTTTAGACGGCATGGCTTCCGGTCTAGGTATCATAAGTTTGACAGCGGTGGTGATCATTGGATTTCTCACTGCATACGGAGTTGGCCATCAGATCGTCGTTTTGTACATCATGGATGAACAAAACGACTTGCTCGTTTTCTCTATGGCCATGATTGGAGGTCTACTTGGTTTCCTGTGGTATAATGCACGGCCGGCTCAAATCTTTATGGGTGATACCGGCAGTATGGGGATTGGAGGGGTTCTTGCCTATATTGGAATCATCACACATAATGAGATAGTGATGCTCATTATCGGCGGTGTATTCGTCATTGAGGCTCTTTCGGTGATTATTCAGGTATCATCATATAAGTTGACTCATAGACGTGTCTTCAAGATGGCGCCAATCCATCACCATTTTGAAAAGATTGGTTGGGGTGAAGAGAAAATAGTACAGCGTTTTTGGATTATCAGCATACTTTTTGCCCTTTTAGGGATCTTAGCAGCTATGCGTGTATAGATGAGGAGTTAGTGTGGTATGTCACGATCAATACAGCAGGAGAATATATATACAAAAGAAGCAGGGTATTTCTGTTTTCTTATATTTCTGCTGCTTGGTATAGGTCTTATATCTCTCTATTCTGCGTCATACGATAAAGCACTGCGTATGGGCCAGGCTTCAGACTACTTTCTTAAACGGCAGCTGATCTTTGCCGTTATGGGTCTTTGCTGTGCATTGATCATCACGATCATACCAATGACCTTGATCAGATCTTTGATACCGGTATTGCTGTTTTTCAGCTTTCTTCTTATGGCTCTTACTCTGACGACACCACTAGGAGAGACACGATTAGGAGCTACTCGCTGGCTGCGCATAGGACCAGTGAGTTTTCAGCCATCGGAGTTGATAAAAGTGTCTGTCATTCTCTATTTGGCGAATTATCTCAGTGACAAGGAAAGAGACCTGAAGAACTTCTGGACAGTTTCAGTCCCGATCGCCGTGGTTTTCATATCAGCGGGGCTGATCATCCTGCAGCGTGATTATTCTACAACTATGATATTTCTTTTTTTGAGTCTTTCTATGCTGTTAGTGGCGAAGGTGAAAATATCCTATTTGTTCTATTACAGCAGCTTAGCAGGTATACCGGGTATACTTTTCCTGGTAACCGAAGAGTACCGGCTTAAACGTGTGCTTGGATTCATCTTCAAGGATATTGACCCTTCAGGAATTAACTATCAAGTGAATGTATCATTGAACGCAATTGCATCAGGAGGGATCTTGGGGAAAGGGTTCGGGCAGGGGATATATAAGTTGGGAAAGATCCCGGAGGTGCAGTCAGACTTCATCTTTGCATCATTTGCCGAAGAATCAGGGCTGGTGGGAGTGATCTTAGTTATGCTGCTCTTTGCGGTAATTGCCTATTTGGGGTATAGAGGGGCTGCAAAACATCGTGGTGGTGACACATTTATGTATCTTACCGGTTTTGGTATCACTCATCTACTTATTTGGCAGGTATTGCTCAATCTTGGGGTTGTGAGTGGTATTATCCCTCCTACAGGGATCCCTCTTCCATTCTTCTCAGCAGGCGGGTCAAATCTTCTGATGAATCTTGGTATGTGTGGCATCTTACTTAAGATCCTGCTTGCGTATCCAGATTCTGCACCTGATGATAACGGGATGGTTACGAGTAATACGGACTATACCCATCATATAATCGATTACGAATAAGAGGGAGCAATATGCGTTCTTCGCCTTATGAACCGGATCATCATACAGTACACAACATCCTCATACTCGTGGTTGGTCTACTCCTGCTCGCTGGAGCAGGAGTGGCGATATTCTATATTATGATCTACCCAAAACAACACGTAGACTACATAGAGTTGCAGTATAACGGGACAGCATTGCCGCTCTCTGATAGAGCACAGCAGATGATCGACCAGCTGCATGGGTCCTCTTTCGCTGATCTTGATCCTGCCAAGTTAGCTTCTACGTTACAGCAGGAGGGGGAGATAGAAACTGTGACGGTTTCAAAGTCATATCCCGGGAAAGTCTATATAACTATTACCTGTACGGACCCTATTGCTGTGTTAACACTCTCTGCAGGAAACTATATAGTGAAGAGCGATGAACAGGGGAATGAGATTATCATCACTGATATGATCATCACTGATACAGGAGCTGTTTTTGATGGATACGATAGTCTTGTAGAAACATTGGGATCTCATGTACCGGTCTGTACAATCGACACGACAGATGGATTGATAACGAATGAATTGACTATTGATCCCCGCTTCTTTTGCTATCTGATGATGCTGCAGGGTCTGCAGACACGATCAGAGAGAATATACAACTTGCTAACAGAGATAAAATACGATACAACTAACCATAGTGAATTGAAATTACGTCTTTCTCAAGGAGATACGATCCTTCAGTATGAAATTGTTGATCCTATCTCTTCGGATGCTTTAGCCCAGGCCATTCGTCTTACATCCAGTATGGTAGAAGATACTGGTAGAGATAAAATAGTGCAATTTTCCGTTTTTGATACATATGTAGTCATTGATCATGATACAATGACTGCTGATAAAGGAGTTGGATTTGGTATCAGATAACACCATCCTAGGATTGGATATCGGGACATCAAAGATATGTGCCGTTGCAGGGATCCCGCTGCCTGACGGTAGTGTTCGTTTTACCGCACACAGTGAACAAAAATCCGAAGGTGTCAGAGCCGGGAATGTCATAAACCTCGAGACTGTATTGAAAACTATAAAATCTGTCGTAGAAGATGTGGAACTCAATACCGGCAGTGAAGTAAAGCAGATTGTGACCGGTGTATCCGGTAGTCATATAGAAGGGCTCTTTTCCCAGGGTGTGGTGGGGATCAATTCAAAGGATCAGGAGATCCATAAAGAGGATATCTATAGATCTATGGAAGTGGCAAGAGCTTTTGAACTTCCCCTTGATCGCGAGATCCTCCATACGCTCGTGCAGGATTTCTGCATAGACGGAAGAAGCGGGATCAAAGATCCTGTAGACATGGTTGGTCATCGACTTGAGACGAAAGTTATGATAGTTACCGGTTCGGTAGCCTTTTCGCAGAACCTGGATAAGTGTTTTGAACGCTTACACTATACGGTCAAGCGACGTATGTTACAGCAATTGGCAGATTCAGAGGCTCTTCTCACCACAGAAGAACGGGAGATGGGAACGCTCTTGATCAATATGGGTGCCGGCATGACCAACATGATTGGATTTGTGCATGGGGCTCCAGTGTATGTCGGAGGTGTCGATATCGGGGGAGATCAAGTGACATCAGATCTTTCCTACATCCTGAACCAACCTCCACAACTTGTTGAAGAGGTGAAAACACAATTTGGCTGCTGTTATGAACCTATAATCGACCCTCATGAGACAATAATCATACCACAAGCCGGAAGACTGCCGTCAATCAAGATGCCAAGGCGTGAGTTAAGTAAGATCATAGAGCCGCGAGTTGCTGAGATCTTCGCGATGCTTCGTGGACTTTTGGAGAAACGCGGACTCCTCCACACCTTTGGAGGGGGGATTGTACTTACCGGCGGCGGCGCCATGGCTCCGGGAACTTCCCAATTGGCAACTGAACTTTTTGATATACAGGCAAGGAGAGCTCGTTTTACGCAACTCAACGGGTTTGAGACGGGATTTAGTGATCTACGCTATTCTACAGCAATCGGTATGGTGCTCTACGATGCGAACAGACAAAGTACTAATGAAGTGGGTAATTACCAAAAGACACGTCCTACGGTCTCTGGCAAAGGAGTCGGTGGTAGAATAAAGAATTTTTTTGATGTATTGTTTTAGTGTCGAACGGAGGAATCATGGATATTGAAATGGTAAAAGACTCTCAAGACTCATTTATGAAGCAATCTACGCCAACAGTCATAAAGGTACTGGGAATCGGTGGAGGCGGCGGGAATGCCATTAACAGAATGATTGCCGCAGGATTGAAGAACGTTGAATATGTTGCTCTGAACACTGATGTACAGGCTCTTCAGCGCTCTAATGCCACAAAATGCATGTCGATCGGGTCAAAGCTCACCGGTGGTCTAGGTGCTGGAGGAGTACCGGAGATTGGTGAACAAGCAGCTCAAGAATCCATTGATGAGCTCAAGGAGATCATGCAAGGTACCGATATGATCTTCATCACAGCAGGTATGGGAGGTGGGACTGGGACTGGAGCTTCACCCGTGATAGCTGAGATGGCAAAAGAGTTGAATACCCTGACAGTTGCTGTGGTAACAACACCTTTCATATTCGAAGGAAAAAAGAAACAGAAATTAGCGAGTGAAGGTATTGAGAAGTTACGAAAGAGTGTGGATACGTTGATCATCATCCCAAATCAATACCTGCTCAAAATAGTCGAAGAAAATACTCCTATCAAACAGGCCTTTCAGATTGCAGATGATGTATTACGACAGGGCGTACAGGGAATAAGTGAGCTGATCACAGAACCAGGCGAGATAAATATTGATTTTGCAGACGTACGCACGGTCATGAAAGGAAGAGGGGATGCACTTATGGGCATCGGCATAGGGGAGGGTGAGAACCGTGCGGTTGATGCTGCACATCAGGCAATCAATAATCCCCTCTTGGAGAATGCCCAAATAGATGGGGCTAAAGGTATTTTGGTAAATCTTTCAGGTGGTGATGATCTGACCCTGAAAGAGTATCAGGATGTGGTAGAACTCATTACCGAGAACGCTGATAGGGATGCATTAATCATCGCAGGACAATCCTACAACAATGATCTTGGTAAAAAGCTCAAAGTGACTCTTGTGGCTACAGGTTTTGATCGAAAAGAACCGGATTTTGATGAGTATAAGAATCCGAAACACACATTGGATAATGCCTTTGGGACTAAGAGTGCAAAACAGAAAGAACGTGCTGAAGAGAAGATCCCGGTAGAAGAGGTCATTACCATAGATCGATGGCAGGATCTTAAAAAAAGAATGCAGAATACCAATAATGCTGCAGATGATCTCTCTTATCCCTCAGTACTCAGATATTCCCCTGATGATAAAGAGGGGAAATGAACCCCTCACAATCAGTGTTGATTGATGATTATGAGGGATATCTGACAGTTGAATTGCGTTTGAGTGATACTACGATCTCTGATTATATTCGTGAGATACGTCTTTTCGCAGAGTATCTGTCACATGATGGATTAGATTCGTTGACTATTGATTCTCTTGGTATCATTGCCTATATGCAATTTCGAACAGATGCAGGCCTGCACACGAGGACCCTCGCAAAAGTGATTGCGATAGTACGATCATTCTTTCGATTCCTTGAATATGAAGAGCTTAGGGATGACAACCCGGCACTTACGATAGAATTGCCGAAACTGTCACGTCCTCTACCGAATGTACTCACAGTAGATGAGATCGATACGATATTCGCTCAGATTAATGTGTCTACCCATTTAGGTATGCGTGATCGGGCACTCTTTGAATTGATCTATTCATGCGGATTACGAGTAAGTGAAGCTGTGGGGTTGGAGATGAGGAATCTATTTTTCGACGAAGGGCTCATCAGAGTCATAGGAAAGGGGGATAAAGAACGCGTTATCCCATTTGGTAAGATAGCTCGCTATTGGCTGGACCGGTACCTCACCCAGGATCGTATGCATCTCCTTACTCCGAAAAAGATAACCTATAAGTTGTTTGTGAACAAGAACGGAACGGGGCTTACAAGAAAAGGTGCTTGGAAACAGTTTAAGAAATACTGCCTGTCAGCAGGGATTGAGGCAAAGATTCATACGCTGCGTCACTCCTATGCAACTCACCTGTTGATCAACGGTGCTGATCTGCGTGTTGTTCAAGAACTGCTTGGGCATGCTGATATCAGCACTACGCAAATCTATACCCATATATCGGTAGAGGATTTGCGTAAAAAGCACGAGACATCTCTCCCTGATATTGATTCACCACACAGTACCTGAATCAGTTTGATACATCCCCTGTATATAGTGTCTGTATCAGTGTCTATGGGAGGTGCAGGAAAAAGTGTGTGAGAGATCACAGATAGTTCGTCTTTTTATAAGTCTCATACAAGGGCTGAAGACAGAAGAATCACTTGTCCTCGAGAATCTGCTTATGCATGAGAACCTTTCGACCTTTTCATTGAATGATATAGAGCTCATGATAGGCAGAAGATTACGGACTCATATGTTCAATGCCCGGAGGTATCAAGAATATGCACAAAGGATCTATGAGAGTACCCTTCACAGTAATATGAATATTCTGCATATCGGTGATAGTGCATATCCCCAGATTCTACGTGAGATCTATGATCCCCCCTATCTCCTCTACTATATTGGCGCGCTCCCTCTGTACGATCATCATCACATGATCGCATTGATCGGTACACGCAGTGCCTCAGCACGTGGCAGACGCAAAGCCTTCTCTATGGGAGTTCAGATGGGACTGCATGAAATACCTACGGTATCGGGATTAGCCGAAGGGATCGATAGTGCAGGACATTGCGGAGTCATCTCGGTGCATGGAAAGACATGGGCTGTTCTTGGGAGCGGGTTAAACTGCCTTTACCCAAAATCAGGTTATATATTGGCTAAAGATATAGTATACTATGGAGGAGGCCTGTTAAGCGAGTTCCCTCCCGATACTCCGCCAAGCAGATGGACGTTCCCGAAGAGGAATCGTCTCATCAGCGGGTTGAGCACCAAAGTCTATGTAGTGGAAGCACCAGCAAAATCAGGTGCTTTGATCACTGTAGACTATGCATTGGATCAGGGAAAGGAGATATATATCGATAGAGAATGTTCTGCTGGAAGAAATTCATTGGGTACACGGAAACTTGCGGAAGATGGAGCTGGGACAGTGACGAGTCTACAGGAGATGTTCCCTGATGAATTGGTTCGATACGAAGTATCAGCTCTGCAGAGCAGGGCATGCGCTCCGAGGGAGCTTTTAGCACTGGAATTAAAAGGCGACGTCGTTCGATACAGGGGTGATGCCTTTCTGATACGCGGGGATATATGAATAAGGATATTGATAGAGCAATTGATGATTATCTACAGTATCTGAGATCAATAAAGAACTATTCAGTACATACGCTAAAAGCGTATGCTCATGATCTCAGCCTGCTGTCAGCATACATCACGGACTATAACCTCCCGTTTGATAGCTTGAGTCACACGGAAGTACGTAGATTCACTGCAGCACTAAAACGAAAAGAGTATGCAGAACGAAGTATAAATAGAATTATCTCCGGGATTAAGAGCTTCTATCGCTATGAGATACGCTTCACAGGTTTAGATCGTAATCCATTCTCTCAGGTTCGCAGTATGAAGAAGCAGCGGACACTTCCAACTGTACTCACGATTGACGAAGTCAGGAGAATTCTTTCTGCCCCTGGTGATGATTTTATTGGTGCACGCGATCGTGCTGTTTTTCATACCCTCTATTCTACAGGATGTCGTCTTTCAGAGATGCTGTCGATGAATACTGATGATGTGAGTTTTACCTATAGGAAGATACTTGTCCATGGGAAGGGAAGTAAGGACAGGTATGTCTTCCTTACCAGGGCTGCCGTTCATGATCTGCATTTGTATATGAGTCTGAAACAGGAACGTGCACGAAAGCAAAAACTTCAAAATACAGATAATGCTGCAGTTTTTGTCAATAAAATGGGAAAAAGGTTGACTCCTCAAGGTGTGCATTATATTTTTCATACATATGTTACTAAGCTGGGCATAGAGAAACATGTGACCCCGCATACGTTCAGACATACTTTTGCCACGCATCTTCTTGATCATGATGCAGGAATACGAGTCGTTCAAGAGTTGTTGGGACATGAGAATATATCAACTACACAGATATATTCCCATGTAGGGGCTAAAAGATTGAAAGAGGTGTATAGTAAGAATCATCCGCATGGAAGGAGTGAATCATGAGTTTTAAGGGAACAACGATCCTTGCCGTACGTAAGAATGGGAAGGTGGCTATTGCAGGTGACGGTCAAGTCACGTTAGGTGATACCGTGATGAAGGGGAATTCTCGTAAGGTACGGCGTATGTATAATGATAAAGTCATTACGGGATTTGCAGGAGCGACAGCTGATGCATTCACCCTGTTTGAATTGATTGAAAAGAAATTATCTCAGTATGATGGTGATCTGACAAGAGCAGCAGTGGAATTGGCAAAAGAGTGGCGAACTGACCGAGCCCTGCGAAAACTTGAAGCAATGATGCTTATTGCTGATGCGGATCATACCTTCTTGATATCGGGAACCGGTGATGTCGTACAGCCGGAGTTTGATACGATCGCAATTGGTTCCGGCGGACCATATGCTTATGCGGCAGCTCGTGCTTACCTTGATATGGGAGATATGGAAGCCGCAGAGATCGCAAGAAAATCATTGAAGATTGCATCAAGTATCTGCATTTATACCAATGATACTATAATAGTTGAGGAGTTAGCATGAAAAAGAATCTTGATGAGATGATTCCTTCTGAGATTGTGGAGGAACTCGATAAATATATCATAGGACAGGATCAGGCGAAGCGGGTAGTGGCCATCGCAGTACGAAACAGGGTGCGAAGACGAAAACTCCCGAAGGAGCTGCAGGAAGAGATATTGCCGAAGAACATCATTATGATTGGGCCTACAGGCGTGGGAAAGACAGAGATTGCAAGAAGACTATCTCGTTTAAGCGGTGCACCTTTTGTCAAAGTCGAAGCATCAAAATATACTGAAGTAGGGTATGTAGGACGTGATGTTGAGTCTATGATACGTGACCTGATGAGTGTAGCAGTATCAATGGTCAAAGCTGAATTGTCTGAGAAAATAGAAAAAGAGGCTAAGCGCAGAGCTGAAGAACATCTTCTGGATCTTTTGCTTCCCGGGGTAAAGAAAGAAAAAAAGAGTACCAGCACGGGGGACGGCAGCAAAGCGATACTACTTCCTGACACGGGTGGAGAATCCTCCGAGAATGATCCTGCATTATCGACTCGTGAAAAGTTCAGGAAGATGCTCCACGAAGGAAAACTTGATGAACGTGAAATTGAGATATCAATCTCACAGAGGACACCAACAGGGATTGAAGTTCTGACCGGCGGTAATATGGGTGATATCCAATCAGCAATGAATAATATTGGGAACATCTTCGGGAACAAGAAGAAGAGACGTCAAGTTACCGTAAAACGGGCAAGAGAACTTCTTCTGGATGAAGAGATGGATAAACTTGTGGATATGGATAAAGCTTCTGATATGGCTAAAGAACGAGTTGAACAACTCGGGATCGTCTTCATCGATGAGATTGATAAAGTAGCTATCTCAAAGCCGGGAGGAAGCGGTCCTGATATATCCAGAGAAGGAGTCCAGCGTGACATCCTCCCGATTGTTGAAGGATCGAAAGTCAACACGAAACACGGCATAATCGATACGTCCCATATTCTTTTTATTGCTGCAGGTGCATTCCATATGTGTAAACCATCCGACCTTATTCCGGAGCTGCAGGGAAGATTCCCCCTACGTGTCGAGCTTAACGATCTGAAGGCTGCGGATTTCTATCGAATTCTTCGAGAGCCCGAGAATTCTATCACAACCCAGTATATAGAACTCTTGAAGACTGAGGGAGTCACCTTGGAATTCACTGATGAAGCGATCCGAAGAATGAGTGAGATCGCAGAAGATGTCAATAAGAGTACGGAGAATATTGGTGCACGAAGGCTCTATACGATCATGGAACGATTACTTGAAGAGGTATCATTTACGGCAAATGAGTTGAAGAATCAGACGATAACTATAACGAAGGCATATGTTGATGAGCGATTGCATGATATTATAGAAGACAGAGACCTTAGCAGATATATCCTTTAGTTTCAGTATGGAGAGCTGATGGATTTTGTAACAGAGCAGGCCTCTTCGTATGAAGGGGCTGTAGAGAAGATTCACCTGATCTACGGGAAAGATTATGTAATCTACTCAACAAAACGTATTACCGCAAAATCGTTTTTCGGGTTACGGCGAAGAATACTCTATGAGGTCTCTGCGTATCGAACACAAGTACGTGAGACGATCCCGAAGAAATCAGAAGTACCTGTTGCGAAACCATCTCCTGAAGATGCTGTGCAAAAGAAGCTGTTACAGGAAGTACAGAAGG
Source organism: uncultured Spirochaetales bacterium (assembly GCA_964473495.1). Classification (GTDB taxonomy): domain Bacteria; phylum Spirochaetota; class Spirochaetia; order CAKZLE01; family CAKZLE01; genus JAIPFY01. The sequence continues at coordinate 21,293 of CAYYPJ010000001.1, read as the reverse complement.
TTCTTGAACTGAATGAGTTCTCCCCATCATATAGTGAACAACTCATAAGAAGAGTACAGGAAGAATCTACCCCTGAGGAGTTGACTCACCGGGAACTTATGGAGACTCGTATCCTCTCTTTGATCAGTGACAGCATAAAAGTGGATAGAAAAGGTCAGAGCTCCACGCCCCATATATTTGGATTGCTCGGTCCCACCGGTGTCGGTAAGACAACGACCATAGCAAAGATAGCTGCACTCCATGGGATTCAGTATGATTCACAAAGAAGGACAGAACATGTCGCTATGGTGACGATTGACAGCTACAGGATTGGAGCAAGGGCACAGATCGGGACCTTCGGGGAGATCATGGGTATCCCGGTAGTTGAGATAGAGCACAAAGAAGAACTCGTCACTTACCTCAATGATCATAGTGACATAGATATTATTCTCATAGATACTATTGGTAAGAGTCCAAAAGATGAGGAAATCCAACAGGAGATGAAGCATATCCTGTCTGCCTGTGATCTCCAGCATTCTGTGAGATTCTCTCTTGCATTATCAGCCTCAATGAAGAGTTCAGATATCAAGAGAACGATAAGACGTTTCTCTGAGTTCCCTATCTCTTCTCTGACCCTGACAAAACTTGACGAGACTGAGACGGTAGGAAATCTGATCAGTCTATTTTATGAGATAGAGCTGCCCATCCTCTATGTTACCACCGGCCAGAAGGTCCCTCAGGATATTCTTCCCATGACAGAGGGAGTGTTTCTGCGAAGGCTGCAGGGGTTCTCAGTTGATCTTGAGAATCTCATCATAGGTGATGACATCGATCACCTGGCGGTATCAGAGGAATGATGAGATCATCTTATCTGCATAGGGAACAAACATGGTAGACCAGGCTGAGTACTTACGAAAGTTGGTATCGAGAGATACTAGGATCCTCATGATAGCCAGTGGCAGGAAAGAAGCTGGAGTATCAAACCTTGCGGTGAATCTTGCAGTTCAGTTGGCAGCACGAGAGCAGAGTGTCATACTCATGGATGCTGATACTCGTGGAACGAAGTACCCTGTTCATAGTCTGATGGGAGTGCTGCCGCGTTATACATTCACCGATATGTTGACCGGAGAGCATGAGATAGGGGATATCCTCACCAACACGCCCTATGGTATTCAGCTGATTGCCGGAGTCTCGGGAATGGCAGATGTCGCAGATCTGGGGTCAGATCAGCGTAAGAGATTCATCGATGGATTAGAGAAGCTTTCATGGGTGGACTATATTATCATCGATGCCGGTGCTGGTAGTACTGAACATATAGTAGATAGTATCTTAGCATCTGAGGATGTGATAGTCGTTGTGACTCCAGAAAAGAACTCTGTGAAAGATACCTATGGCCTGGTGAAGGGGCTCTCAGCATGTCCGAGATCAATCATTCCCAACATTCATGTCGTTGCAAACAGGGTAATATCCAATAGCTGTGGTAGATCACTTGCAGAGGCACTGCAGTCTGCAGCAAAACGGTTTCTTTCCCTGAACGTACAGTATTCCGGGACTGTCCCGGAAGATGAATATGTGAGGAAGGGCATGGCAGCATCAGAACAGATCCCCTTCTCTGTGCGTTATCCGCATTGTGAAGCGTCCCTGGGAATAAAACGTATCGTTGAAGAGATCTCCCACCAAAGAGTGACCAATAATAGAGGAAGCGGAGTCTCTGGGATGATACAAAGATTATTCATGCAGTGATTATTCCATCACTCAGTTGATACATAGCGAATATCACTTGAAGAAGAGTCAAGCAGCCCCAGAGAAATCAAGTCTTCAGTTATCTTCTCGATAGTGGGGGCAGCTACTGCACTTCCATAGTATTCACCGCCAGTTGGATTGTCAGCAGCTACATAGATAATATACTGAGGATCTTCGGTGGGGAGGATCGCTATGGATGACGCAAGGACATGGTCGGCAGAGTATGTGTTCGTGTCGAGATCTAATATTTGAGCGGTACCTGTCTTTGCAGAGACTGTAACGCCTGTATGCTTTGCATGAATCGCAGTTCCTCCCGGTTCGGTAACCGAGACCATCATAGTCAGTATATCATGGGCAGTCTTCTTGGAAATGACCTTTCTCACCGTAGAAGGTTCTGTGTAGGTAAGCTTCTTAGTCCCTGGATCATAGATAGCCCGGACTATACGGGGTTTTAAGAGATATCCGTCATGAGTGAAGACCGTTGCAGCTGTAGTCATCTGCAGAGCAGTCACGCCAATTTCCTGACCAAAGGAAATAGTGGGTTTTGAACGTCCTGACCAGTTCGCCGGAGTCTGCAGCATCCCGCTGATCTCACCCGGGAGATCTATAGCAGTCTTCTGATTAAAACCGAAATCACAAATATGCTTATAGAACTTATTCGAATCTGTCTGGAGCGCATAGTAGGAGATGCCTCCATTACACGAGTATTTAAGGATCTCTTTCGGTCCAACCTCACCATGAGGTTTGAGACAGTTTATTGTTGCAGATTTACCATTATCCATCGTGAAAGTATAAGAACCATCACACAGAAAGAGCTTATCAGTATTGGCATCACCTATATCAAGAATTGAAGCCAATGAGAAGATCTTAAAGACAGATCCCGGTTCATACATCATAGAGATAGGACGATTGAGGCGTTCTTCGGCCGTAGAGAGATTGTAATCGTTCAAATCAAACCGAGGGTATGATGTATAGGCTAATAACTCTCCGGTCTTTGCATCCATTACCAATATGACTGCACTATCAGGGTGGTGTTCTTCAGTAAGTTCTCTGCAGCGGTTGTCAACGTCAAACTGAATTCGATGATCAATCGTCAGATAGATATCATTCCCCTGGGTAATTTCTTTAGAAGGATCATGGAGCGGGGAGAGCAGTGTGTCAAAACTATATTCTATACCGGTAAGTCCAACATTATCGATATCGGTGAAACCAATGACATGTGCTCCATGGGAACCTTGGGGATATATTCTCCCATAGCGTTTCTCAATAGTGACTCCTGGGAGATCTCCTGAGCGTACTGCTTCACGCAGTGTTGTATACTCGGCATCACTGAGATGCTTCTTGATCATTGCATAGGTACTTTTACCGGCAAGGGCCTCCTGGATCTCTGATACGGTGCTGTCAAGAATCCGGCTGAGATGAATGATCGTATCATCCAATGAGCCTACATCTTTCAGCAGAACAGCACATGAATAGTATGGTGCCTCATAGGCTAGTATTGTCCCATTACGATCATATATAGTTCCCCTCTGTACACGAGAGATGGCAAGAGATTCATGATACGCTGCTTCTTTATGTGGAAACATGATCATCACATAGCGAACAATTAGAATAACCATGAAACATGCAGTCAACGTGATAAGCAAATAATAAAACAGTTTCTTTTCACTAGTAACCATGATGAAAATATATTAGTATTATTAGTAACAATTGTCGATAGTAGGTCGTATATTATGAACCATCAACATACTCATCCATATGATGATATGTCTCCGAACTTACAGATTCAAGAAGAGAATAGGAAGTTTCGTAATATGAAACGTATCATTATCACTATCATGGTGCTATTGATCCTTATAGCGGTTTTAGCGATAGTCTATATTCTCATGAACGCAGATGTACGTTCCGTCAAGGAAAAATCGATTGACCTCTCTTCTGTAACCATCTCTGAACCAAAGGATGAAGATATCATTGCCCAGGAGTTGAAAGAATCAGTTGAACAGCAGCCCGTTGAACAGCCGATAGAGGAAGATTCACAAGTTGCAGATACTACTGAAGAGATCAAGACAGGACCAGCCAATGATCCTATCCCAGAAGATGCGGCTGAGACTGAGAAAAAGACGGAGGAAGGGCAGGAAGAACCTTCTATCACCCGGACTGAGAGCAGTTCGTCGGCGCGTGATGCTGAGGAGCTCACTTTGACGCCGGTCTCTTTCACTGCGTATGTGGTGCAACCAGGTGATACCTTGACGAAGATTGCAGCTACCTTTGGGTTGAAACCTGAGACAATCATAGGAGTGAACGGCATCGGTAACATCAATGATATCAAAGCAGGTACATCTTTAGAAATACCGGATAGAGATGGACAGATGTATACGGTGAAGAAGGGGGATAGTCTTTCTGTTATTGCCTATAAATACGATATGGGGTATGTGACACTTGCTGAGGTGAATGGGTTATCCTCTCCTTTGATCATTATTGGACAGCATATATTTATTCCAGAGAGAACGATCAGTAAAGAGGATTATCAGATTGTCATGAAGAGTTTCTTTGTGAGACCTGCTGAAGGGATTTTCCTGCATCAGTTCAATGAGACCATTGAAGATGTTATAACCGGTGAAAAGAAGGTGAGTAAGGGGCTCTATATCAAAAATGAGATAGGTACCCCTGTACTCGCTTCAAATACTGGTACGATTACCGAAATTAGTAATGATCAAAGCGGTCTTGGTCGTTATATCGTAATTGACCATGATAACGAATATACCTCGACCTATGGTCATTTGGATAAAATCAAAGTAGAAGTTGGCGTTTCCGTGACACAGGGTGATGAAATAGCTACTATCGGAATTTCCGGACGGATCCTTGAACCTATGCTCTATTTTGAGATTGATAAAGACGGGATGCCTATAGATCCAAATGAGTTCTTCTAGAAGATCTGAAGATATGGTAATGATGTCATATCTTCAGATAACTTTTTATCATGCTCCATGACAATGTTTATACTTCTTCCCGCTGCCGCACGGACAGGGATCGTTCCTGCCGACTTTTGGATAGGTACGTTTGATCTGCATCTGCTGCGGCTGCGAAGTAGAAGATGGAGCAGCATTACCATGCTGCAGGGAAAATTGCATGACACCGTTATGGACTTCAGATGTCCTTTGTGTTGGAGTCTGATAGTGTGAGGGACCACGCTTTTGTATCTGTACACGAAACGCAGTACAGGCAATCGTATGTTTAATCTCCAATAACATGGAATCGAAGATATCGAAGCCCTCTAGTTTATACTCAAGAAGCGGATTCTTTTGTGCATAGGAACGCAGATAGACTGCTTCTCGAAGTTCTTCGAGGCGTTCAAGATGATCCTGCCACTTAGTATCGATCTGCTTCAAGTATTGAAAACGCAGGAAGGTGTTGAAACGCTCTTTACCAACAAAATCGATCTTTGCATAGAGTTCCTTCTCCAAAGATTCAAGAATGTGAGTAATAAGTACATCACTATCCTTATCAGTGAGTTCTGATACAGGTATATCAGGGATGACCCTGAATTGTTCATTCAGAAGATCTTGAAGTTGTCTTTGCAGTGAGACCGGGTCTTTATGTGTTTGTATTGTCTGATCAACAAGATCTTCGACTATCTCTTTAGTGGCCTGAATGATACGTTTGTCTAAAAGAGGGTCAGCCAGGATCTCATCACGCTGATCATAGATAAAATAACGTTGTTCATTCAATACATCATCATATTCAAGAAGATGCTTTCTAATATCAAAGTTACGTTCCTCCACTTTTGACTGTGCCTTTTCGATCGCATTCGAAATCATTGAGTGGTGTATTGGTTCACCATCTGCCATACCGATCTTTCCCATAAGAGATTTTAGATTTTCTCGAGCGAACAGTCTCATAAGACTGTCATCCAGCGATAGATAAAAACGAGATTTGCCGGGATCTCCCTGCCTTCCGGATCTACCACGGAGCTGATTATCGATACGTCTGGATTCATGCCTCTCAGTACCGATGATATACAGACCATCAAGGGATTTTACCTCTTTGTAATTCTCCTTCCACTTTGCATATTCAAGCTTGTATGCTCGTTGATACTCTTCTTCATCAGCCTCGGTCCCGCATTTCTTTCGGGCTCGAAAACTTGGGTTTCCTCCCAATTTAATATCAGTACCACGACCAGCCATATTTGTTGCTATCGTGATTGATCCTTTTGCACCGGCTTCTGCTATGATCAGAGCCTCTCTTGCATGATTCTTTGCATTCAAGACCTCATGTTTGATTCCGCGTTTCGTCAAGAGATGGGAAAGAAGTTCTGATTTCTCGATAGAAACGGTACCTACAAGAATAGGCTGTCCTTTTGCATGATGGGCGGCAATCTCATCACATATTGCCTTATATTTATATTCTTCATTAAAATAGATGAGATCATGTTCATCATTTCGTGTGATAGGACGGTTCGTTGGTATGACCACGACATCAAGATGATAGATCTTTGAGAATTCAGCAGCTTCAGTATCTGCTGTACCGGTCATTCCTGAGATCTTTGTATACATACGAAAGAAGTTCTGGAATGTTATTGTCGCTAACGTTCGGTTACGTTTTGCAATCTTGATGCCTTCTTTTGCCTCTATTGCCTGATGAAGTCCATCTGAATAGCGTCTTCCAGTGAGGATACGTCCAGTGAACTCATCTACAATCTGTACTTGTCCCTCTTTGACAACATAATCGACGTCATTATTGAATAATCTGTGTGCTTTGACAGCCTGAGTCATATAGTGAATATATTCAAAGTTCTCATCAATAAAGAGCGATCCCTTGATAATGCCTCGCTTTTGAAGCTGCAGTTCTATTGAGTTCATACCTTCATTAGTGAAGGTGACCCGTTTGGATTTTTCTTCAAGTTGATAGTCTCCCACGGGTTCTTCCGGATAATCACCCGTCTCCGGATCCTTTGCACATTCTTTCAAGCTTGGAACGATCTTGTTCACTTCGAAGAATTTTTTGGTATCATCATCTGCTTGACCAGAAATGATCAAAGGAGTACGTGCCTCATCAATGAGAATAGAGTCAATCTCATCGATGATACAGTAGTTATGTTTTGGCTGGAGCTTCTGTTCAAGTTCCCATTTCATGTTATCACGAAGATAATCAAAACCGAACTCATTGTTCGTCCCATAGGTTATATCTTGATTGTATGCTTCTCTACGAGCTTCATTGTCCATATCTGAGAGAATGATGCCGACTTTCAGTCCAAGATAATTGTAGACAGGTTCCATCCAATGTGCATCTCGTTCAGCAAGATAATCATTTACCGTGACAATATGTACGCCGTCCCCTGTCAAAGCATTGAGGAAGGCAGCTGGTACGCAAGAGAGTGTCTTCCCCTCTCCTGTCTTCATCTCCATGATCTTTCCCTGATGCAGCACGATAGCCCCTAATAGTTGAACATCATAGAGCCGTTCTCCAAGAGTTCTTCTCCCTGCTTCACGGGTGAGGGCATATGCTTTCGGTAGAAGTTCGATCAAGGGTGTGCCTGAGTTGTACTGTTCCTTGAGTTTTTCTGTCTGCATGGGGAATTCTTCTCTTGAAAAGGCGAGTGCCCATTCCTCTTGTTTATTGATCATATGAAGTATCGGGATAAGCTCCTTCATATCATGTTCCTGTTTTGTACCAAAGAGTACTTTCAATATATTTTTTGCCATGTAAAGATCCTTTTTTGTATACTACCGAATTAAAATATAACGAAAAAAACGAGAACTGTATATAATTAGTTGAATTATGATGAACTATTATTTGGTTTTTATTTAGCTGAGTGAAGCAGGAGCATATACTCGTGATGACAAGCCGGAAACTTAAGTAGAAGAGTACGAATATTTTAGCGGAAGACTGCGGCTGCTAATACCCGGATCGTAGAGCGGTTCACTATGGAACAGAAAACTATTGGTCTCTAGTGCGATGGATGTCCCTGGTATCATAGACCGCTGTATTGTGATAGCATGTAACTATTATGTCTATTTTGTGGTATTGGATGTGTAGGGGGGGATGTGATGCATCTGGTAACGACAGTGGAAATGAGTGAGATCGATAAAAGGGCACAAGAGGAATATGCTGTTCCCGGACTGCTGCTGATGGAGCAGGCTGGAGTGAAAGGCTTTCATGCTTGTATCAATCGATTACCTGACCTGATGCTTGATACTGCTCATATGGTATTCATTGCCGGAAGTGGTAATAATGGCGGTGATGCTCTCGTGATGGCTCGTGAAGCCTGCATCACAGGGGTATCACATGTAGCGATCCTGAAAATCAAAGAGGTCTGCAATGATATCGTGACGCTGCAGCGCAGGATGTGTACCGAATATGGGATTGACATCGTTGATGCAGCCTCAAAAGCAGCTGAACAGCTAATTGACCAGGCGGATATAATCTTTGACGGAATGATTGGTACCGGGTTGCGGGGAGAGCTGTCAGATGGTGCCTTGAAAGAGTTTATCATCTCGATCAATAGTTTGACGAGGCCTGCGAAGATTGCGGTTGACCTCCCCAGTGGGCTCACTGATGGAGTAGGAAAGGCCGCTGTCTTCTTCCATGCTGATATGACCATCACGTTTGGATGGCCCAAACAAATCTTCTTTTATCCTCATATACGTTCTCACTGTGGTGAGATTATCACCATCAATCCCGGATTCCCTCCGGATCTCTTAGCACGTTATGGTAATGACTGTATATTACAAAGTATCGATGAGGTATCCTTTCCCACCATAGATGCTTCTTCGTATAAGAATAAAAAAGGACATTTATCAGTTTTTGCCGGTTCATCAGGATTCATAGGAGCTGCTGTGTTGGCTTCCGAAGCTGCGTTACGAGTACGAACAGGATTAGTGACGCTATTTTGTGATAGATCTCTCTATCCAATAGTTGCTGCCCATGCAACTTCTGTGATGGTCAAACCTGTTGAACGAGGATACAGCATCAGCTCAGAAGTCTTACGTTCACGTTATGATGCGGTGTTAGTTGGTCCGGGATGGGGAGTCACAAAGGAAAGAGCCCTGCAACTTACCGAGATCCTGCATAGCGGTATCCCTGTGGTGATAGATGCTGATGCAATCACATTAGTACGATTGATGCTGGACAATGGATCATTAACCACTCAAGACCTGCATAATGTGATCATGACTCCGCATCCGGGAGAGTTCTTGATGATAAGTGAGCTGTATGATAAAGAAAATCCTGAGAAATGCCTGGAGTCTATCCGGGCAGCTTCCAAAAACTTGGGATGTATTATACTCTATAAATCACATATAAATTATATCTGTTCACCAGAGGGGAATATTACCGTAATGGAGGGCATGAACCCTGCTATGGGTACGGCTGGTTCCGGTGATGTACTTTCGGGTATAGTTGGAGGATTAGCAGCACAGGATATTCCTCTTATGCAGGCTGCCTGCATGGGGAATGCCCTTCATCAGAAAACAGGTCTCATCACAAAGGATGATAGAGGATGGTTCGTTGCTGAAGATCTTCTATCGTATATAGGGATAGCGATAAAAGAACTTGAGGGGAATGATTTACTTGACCATCAGTGTTCTTTATATTAGGCTTGAAGATATACAAATGGAGTGAAAGATGGTTCAATTCTACTTTCTGACAATAGTGTTTCTCGTAATTGGTTCTTTGATTTTGCTTGTAGATGAGTATGGTGAAAAATACCCAGCCATCATGAAATTGCAGAACTTTGTTTTCCATACTCAGACAAATACTATTATATTACTAGTGCTTACTGCTGTTACTGGTATCTCGAAGTTAATTAGCCCAATCAGCCCGGGACCAGTGGTTCTTGGGGATCTGTTTCCTGCAGTGGCATTGATCACTGTAGCGATCTTTTACGGATTTGAGATTAAGAGTCTTGGGGATGATACACCTAAGGAAGAGGATGATCTCGTAGATGATAATGCTTTCATAGACTCTGAGATTGTGGATAAAGCAGAGGGTTTCTTTTACAAGAATAAAAAGGTACTTGGATACATTATTCTTGGGGTTGCCTGTTTCCATTTCTTATTTCCTAGTGCAGTACTTCTCTAACATCTGCTGAAGTCATATTTTCTACTCGTTTAGCGAAAATGCAGGTAGGGGGTATGTTTGTGTTTTGGGGGATGAATGAGTAACGCATCAACAGTACGAATCTCTACCGCTGGTATCGCTCAAAGAGAAAAGAAGTTCTTTGTGGCATTGAGAAAATGCGGCACATCCATAGGAGAGAGTTGGGAATTCCCTGGAGGAAAGAATCGTGATGGGGAAACACCGCAAGAGACATTAGTTCGTGAGTATCAGGAAGAACTTTCTGTTTCAATCGAGGTAGGGGAGTTACTCTATGAAGGAAATTTCCATAATAGGGGGAAATCGTATAGGCTGCTCGCCTATGCGATCACTTTCGTTGATGCACAACCCGAATATGAACTAATAGACCATCAAATGATAGCATGGAAATCGATTAATGAACTACGTACTATGCCCATGGCAGAATCAGATAGAGCCATAGCACAAAGTCTAGCTGATTCTCCATGCAGAGCCTAGTTTTATATGACGGTACCATTGGGGATGATACTATTCTTTTGTATCACAATGATCCCATCGGATATCCAATAGTGACCATAATCACCATCGACTCGCTCGATAGAATCAACACCGATACGACAGCCATCTCCTATACGAACATTTTGATCGATGATAGCTTTGCGGATAACCGCTCCGCGGCCAATACCAATGTTTGGGATACCATTCTTCACATTCTCAATCTTCTGGCTTTCCGTCTCGTAATAACTGGAACCCATACAATAAACACCATCAAGATTAGCACCAGCCTCAATGAGCGTACGAACACCAATGATCGAATTGGTGATCGAAGAATTCGTAATGATGCTTCCTTCTGATGCAAGTGATTGACTGACTGTACAGAAATTCATCTTTGTAGCGGGAAGCTGTCTTCTATGTGTGTAGATAGGCATCGTCTCATCATAGAAATTGAAATCAGGAGTAATAGATGCAATATTCATATTGCACTCATAGAAGGCCTTTATTGTCCCAATGTCTTTCCAGAATCCATCAAAAATATACGATTGCACCTTTATCAAATCAATAGAGTTGGGGATTATCTCTTTGCCAAAGTCAGTCTTATCATTATCAAGAAGTTTCTCCATCATGGATGCATTGAAGATATAGATACCCATAGATGCAAGATACTCTTTTCTCGTAACTTCAGCCGGGTCGACAATGCCTTTGAGAAGCTCTTTGTTGACTTTCATACTTGATATATCTTGATCAGGTGCAGGTTTTTCTATGAACGATGTGATCTGCCCAGTATCATCAGTACCCATAATTCCCAGGCCAGCTGCTTCATCACGAGAAACAGGTTTTGCAGCTATTGTGAGTTCTGCTTTTGATTCTACGTGCTGTCTCAGCATCTGATTAAAATCCATACAGTATAGTTGATCACCAGAAAGGATGATGTAATATGATGGGTTGTAATCATGGAAATGTATTAGATTCTTTCTTACTGCATCGGCAGTACCCTGGTACCAGGATTCACTTTGAGGAGTTTGTTCAGCTGCAAGAATTTCAACGAATCCCTTGGAAAAAGTATCAAAGACATAGGTGTTAGCTATATGATTATGTAGCGATGCAGAGTTGTATTGTGTAAGAATGAAGATTTTCCGTAAATCACTGTTGATACAGTTTGAGATGGGAATATCGACAAGTCGATACTTACCGCCAAACGGGACAGCAGGTTTGGATCGTTCTTTTGTAAGCGGGAATAATCTTGTTCCTTTTCCTCCGCCTAAGACAATAGCCAAAGTGTCGTTCATGATTCCCTCCTTTTCTGAAATACCAAGGTATAGACCTCAGTATACGATGATGCTGCCTGATCCCATGAAAAAAGTTTGTGCATAGCACGTGAACGTACGGCGTCAATCCTCGTTTGCGGTTGATTCCAGAGATCAAGTGATTTTTCTACTGCAACATAGATTGCTTCCCCTGACATCTGCTCGAAACAAAAACCGACGCCTTCTTGATAATCAGCACTAAACGGTTCAATAGTATCAGCTAGCCCCCCAGTTTTACGAACAATAGGAATGGATCCGTATTTCAAAGAATAGATCTGATTCAGCCCGCAGGGTTCATATCTGCTAGGCATGAGAAACATATCAGAACCAGCCTCTACAAGGTGTGCAACATAATTGTTGAATACGATCTGTGCAGAGAAGTTATCATACATGGCATCAATGTGCATAAGATAGTTCTCTATATCTTTATCTCCAGTACCGACAATGACAATCTGAATAGGAAGTTCAATAAGCATTCGTTCAAGAGCTGAAGGAGTCCCACTACACAATTCCCTAAAACCTTTTTGATCTGCCAGCCTTGAGATCATACCAATGACTGGGACTGAATCATCATGTGTGAGATTACAATAGGATTGCAGAGCTTGTTTGTCGAGCTTCTTAAGTTCCAGTGTTTCGGCGGAGTAGCAATGCGGTATATACGTGTCATGCCTGGGATCCCATTCTTTGTAATCTACCCCATTCAGTATCCCATATAAGCTGTTACGACGTTTTCTGAGTAAATAATCTAATCCATGTCCCATCAGCTTTGTCTGGATCTCTTTAGCATAGGAGGGAGAGACGGTAGTGATCATATCAGCATACTGAATCCCTGTCTGCAGCATATTAAGTCGTGAAGAATAGCTCTGTGTATGCTCTCCAGCGAAGACTTCCGCTGCCGATAACCCGGTAATATGTATATCATGTTTTGAGTAATCTCCCTGATATCCAAGGTTATGAATGGTTAGAACACTCCTAGCATGCTGAAAAAGACGAGATTTCTGTTTTCGTAGCAATAGGGGAATGAATCCAGTGGTCCAATCGTGGCAATGAAAGATATCAGGATACCAGTTTATCTTTCTACATATCTCAAAGACTGCTCGAGAGAATATGGTGTAGCGATATAAGTTGTCTTGATAGGGTGTATATGATGTCTTCCCATAGATACCTTCTCGTTCAGAGAAGCAGCGTGTGTCAACAAAAAAACATTCAAGTTGTTCAAGAGACATCCTGCGAATTCTAAAATGTTCTTGTTTCGTTTTTCCCGTGATCTTCAGATCCCAAGGAAGGATTTCTGTCTTAATCCCTTTTAGATCATGATAATAGGGCATAATAAGTTTTACTTCATGACCTAAGATGATGAGTGACTGCGATAATGCAGTCACTACATCAGCTAACCCCCCTGATTTAATAAAAGGTACAGCTTCGCTCGTTAGCATTAAAACTTTCATATATTTAAATTAGAACATGTATACTCTATGACGTCAAGGTATAAACCGGAATAGATTTTAAAACATATTCCGGTTCATATACTACACATGGTGGATGAGGGGGCATTCACCACAGAATGGTTATTTATAGGATTGTCCTTTTAGTTCATCGATATACTGAGATGCACAATGTGTCGCAATTGCACCATCTCCTGCTGCTACTATGAGCTGCCTGAATGGTGTGACCCGTACGTCACCGACTGCATAGAGGCCTGGTTCAGATGATTGCATCTCCTGGTTGGTGATCACATATCCTGTTTCGTCTTTTTTGACATGAGGGATAAGTGCTGTCTGCGGTATTGAACCAACAAATATGAAGACTGCGTCGAATGCTTCGCTGTATTCAGTCTTATGCTCATTATCATAAAAGATCACTGATGATAATCTATTCCCATCGCCCTTGATCTCTTTGAGCTCATGATTGAATCTCACATCTATCATAGGATTTGATAATACTCTGTCTGCGAGTGCTTTTTGTGCTCTAAATCTATTTTTCCTATGGATCATCACTAGATTGTCTGTCAATTTTGCAAGGAACAGAGCTTCATCACATGCAGCATCGCCACCACCGACGACAAGCATCTTCTTGTTTTTAAAAAATGGACCGTCACAGGTTGCACAGTATGACACACCTCTGCCTGAATACTCCTCTTCTCCCGGGACTTCAAGTTTTCGGTGTTTTGCTCCTGTGGCAAAGATCACGGCAAAGGTGGTAAAAGTCCCTTTGCTGGTTTCAATGAAGAATAGATTCTCCTTCTTCGTAATTGAATTTACCGTTGCTGCAAGGATTTCTGCTCCAAAGTTTTTAGCTTGTGTCGTGAAACGTTCTGTTAGTTCGAATCCTGATAATTTCTCCGGGAAGCCGGGGAAGTTCTCTAATTCATCAATCACGAGGGCTTGTCCTCCTGGAGCCATCTCTTCAATGAGCAATGTAGATAGATTTGCTCTGCCTCCATACTGTGCTGCAGTCAATCCTGCAGCGCCTCCGCCAATGATGATGATATCTTTATCTGGTTGTGTAGTGGTCATATCTGCCACCTCCTCATGTTAATGTGCAAGATCAATTGTGTATATTGTCGTAATAAATGAGTAAAAAGTAAAGGTAATTATCATGTTAATGGCGTTTGTGCTGTTCGCGAGATAACTCAGCTTCACTTTTCCGCAGATAGATAGGTCCTTGTTCAGCAGCATCCTGCCCGCAAGAAGAGAATTGTGCAATACCAATTTCAATGAGGCTCCTTCCATGACCACGAGAGTATGAAGGATCAATCTCCAGGATAATGGCATTATCAGTGAGTAACGCGCTGTGTGAATCATGAATTTCATCATAAAACTTATGAGCATCTGGACCAGTCAGTATCACGGTAGTATGAGAACAATATGTTTCTAGTAGATCGTATGATGCAATATCAAGATCTCCGGAGATAGATTTCCCCTGTTGGTAGACTGAAGCATAATACCGGCGTTTTCGTGCATCGATGACTGGGACAACGAGGGCTTGTGAGCTATGACAATCACGGGCATATATCTCTAAGGTTGGGATAGATACAACCGGTTTTGTACTCCCTGCTGATAGCCCCTTCGCGGTTGCCATACCAATACGTAATCCGGTGAAAGAGCCTGGGCCTCGGGTACATACAATAAGATCGATATCAGAAAATGAGAGATCAGCAAGATGCAGTAGGTGATCGATGGAAGGAAGTAGATATTCTGAATGCGTGAGACCAAGCGTATGATTTACTTCATAGAACTTCTTATCATGCATGAGCGCAATGTTTAATATTTGAGTAGCTGTGTCAAAAGCAAGTATAGTCATAGAGAAAGTCCTTTGATCGTTATGATACGATCCTGGTTTGGTTCGATCGCAATGATAACGGTAATAGTATCCTTAGGAAGGATATCTTCAATTTTCTCGCTCCATTCTATGAGCGTAATACCTTCTCCATATAACATCTCCTCCGCACCGAGCATCTCAAAATCATCAACCCCCTCTATGCGATAGAGATCCATGTGGTAGAGAGGACAGGTCCCGGAATATTCCTGTATCAGGGTGTATGAAGGGCTTGTGATTGGCTCTTCAACATGTAAGGAAATAGCGATACCCTTTGCCAATACGGTCTTACCGGCCCCTAATGGCCCACGTAATGATACAATACTTCCAGGAGACAAGACATTGCCTATCTTTTTACCAATGGATAAAGTCTGTTGTTCATCAACTGCTCTCAGTATAAGATCATTCATACGTCGTATCACTAAGCCAGTTCTAAAAGATATTTTTGAATGATGGGATCTTTAGGATTCAATTCTGCAGCGATCGTAAAATATTTCTTTGCTTCTTCACGAACACCGTTCTTCAGCTCAAGGACCCCAAGGTTCGAGATAATCTTAACATTATCAGGTTCAATTGCCAAAGCTTTATGCAGGTATTTGCGTGCACCTTTTAGATCACCGGTCTCCATGCAGCATATAGATAATTCGTTGTAGACATCAGTGTTGCCCCGTTCATACTCGAGACACTTCAGAAGAGCTTCTTTACCCTTATCATATTGCAACAATCTTCTATTGGCCCATCCCCTGAGAAACCATGCATTCCATACACTAGGATGACGTATAAGAAATTCAGAGATATTATCCAACGCTTCCTTTTCATGGCCCATCTTGATGAGTTCAAATGATTTTGTAAAAAGCTTATCATCCTGGGTTTGATTTCTGATAGAATCGATAACGTCCTGCACCTGTGCAGATCGATCATCGTCCTGAGCGAGACCTAGGAAAAGTTCAAAGAATTCTTGTGCCTGTGATAGATGGTTCTGTTTAAGAAAGAAATATCCTGCATAAAAGTGTATATCAATCGAGTTTGGATGTACTTCCAAAGCTTCATAATAAATTTGCAAAGCTTTATCGGCATAATAGTCTGATTTCTTGAAATCACCTGATTCCTTATGGTAATCCGCCTGTGCTTCATAGACAAAAGCAAGATTGAGGAAAGTCTTATCTTCTTCGGGGGCAATGTGGCAGAGAGCCAGAAATATTTCTTCAGCAAGGCTGAAGTCTTTAGCTTCTGCTTTGATAATACCTGTCTTTGTCAATTCGGCGACAAGATTCGGTTTCATAGCATCAATGAATTTCCTGTAATATGCAGTATCTTTATGTCTTGGGTTATAGGCAAATATCTTCAGCATAGCCGAGACGATCATCTCCCATGAGAGTTCGTCGATCTTCAAAGACTTTGCATCAGAAGGATATTCTACAGGAATAAGAATGGCGGGATCTAAGGTAAACCCGTTGATTTCCTTCTTTGCATCTTCTGGGATAGAGATAAATACAATATGATCTAATGGGTCATGACTTTTTGTATAAGTATTTGACATCTGTTTTTTCCATGATAGTAAAAAACCTGCAGTGCCGATACGGGACAGCAAAACTCTTGAACTATTGAGTTCAAGTGGGTTTCCTGTTTCAGACATCATGTTCCAGATAAACCGGAGCAATTCAACCTGAAAAGGCGGAATCCCTAATATGTAGTTTGAGCCAAGAGATAGATACCCTTTTCAAACACTGCAGGATGTACTTCCATACATGAAATATACATATGTCGTACATCTAAATCAAGAAATAGGACATATGTATATATTAAATTTATAACAATACGTTATATAGTGGGTAAGCTGTATAATTTAGACTAATGGGTCAGCATCATCATCCTCATAATTAAAGGTATTATCAGCTTCTTCATGAGTCTGATCATCAAAAGATGTATGTGTCGCACTGGAAGTATCAAATTCAGCAAACTCATCTGAGCGGTTAATGTCTTCGATTGGCATTACTTCATTAAGCCCCTCTACTTGATCAAGCTGTGAAAGAGCCATTACAATGCCTTTTTCAATGAGCTCATTATCCTGATTAGAGTTCTTAGCAAAATCTTTGAGCTCGTCATTATGCATCTTCAGGATGTTTATCTGCTCTGATAATGAATTATTCTCTTCTCGAAGACGACTAATGAGGGCAATCGCTTTACGAATTCTCTCGTCTAGTAATTGAACCTGTTCTAGTGTTAACATAACTTACCCCTAGTTTACTTCAAAGCCTTTTTGGCATGTTCGACTAAAACGGCAAAAGCCTGTTTATCCTCAATTGCCATATTTGATAGAGTCTTTCGATTTATCGCAATTTCAGCTTTCTTCAACCCATAAATAAATTGTGAGTAATTCAAGTTCTCAGACTGAACTGCTGCTGAAATACGAGTGATCCATAATCTTCGAAAATCTCTCTTCTTTCTTCGTCGATCTCGATATGCATATTGGCCGGCTTTCGTTACAGCATCTTTCGCTGTTCTCAGGTTGGTCCCTCGTCGACCATAATATCCCTTAGCCTGTTTTAGTATTTTCTTTCTATTTTCTTTTCTTCTTGTTCCATCTACTGCTCTAGACATATATTAGCTCCTTATCCATGTTGTTAGAATTTGTACGGTAGCATTTTTTGGACTTTACTTACTTCTGCTTTGCTTAAAATTCCCGCATGACGTAAATTCCTCTTTCGCTTCGTACTCTTCTTGGTAAGGATATGTCGAAGGCCCTGCTTCTTGAATATGACTTTACCAGTTCCTGTCACTCTGTATCGCTTGGAAGCCGATTTTCTTGTTTTCATCTTAGGCATAATAAATAACCTCTTTTCTCTTGTATGCATCCCCAAGGAACAAGAAAGCCCTTGGACCTGCTAGATATGGACATCTCTACGAGATGTTATGAGTAAATTCTCAATGTTTATTAAACATAAGAAAAGACAACACTGTATAATTTAAAAATAATGCGAAACTGTCAAGACTCAACCATGAAAGTATGCTATTTTCTTGATTTTTTTTGTGGACTTAGAATCATAGACATGAATCTTCCTTCCATCTTAGGACGTCGATCAAGAGAATATGCAATCTCAAGCTCATCAAGGGAGAGTAATACTTTATCCAAAACAACTCTACCAAGTTCAGTATGAGCCATCTCTCTACCCCTGAATCTAATAGTTACTTTTACCTTATTCCCTTCACCAAGGAACTCTGCAATATGCTTTGTCTTAAAGAGCATATCATGCTTCTCGATCTTCGGCTGCATACGAATTTCTTTAAGTTTGATCTGAATCTGGTTCTTCTTTGATTCTCTCAACTTCTTTTCATTCTCGTATTTGTATTTTCCATAGTCAAGTATCTTACAAACTGGGGGTTTTGCATTTGGAGAGACTTCTACGAGATCCAATCCAGCATCATCTGCCATTTGTAATGCATCGCGTGTATCAACTACCCCCCGCATCTCACCATCCTGATCAATTAAGCGTACTTCTCTTGCACGAATTTTTCGATTAATTCGTTGTTCTTTAGTGGCCAATATGCCTCCTTTTACATTACGTACTCATTGTCATGTAAATATAATAAAGTTAAAATACTATACCATGTCATTTGTTTATAGTCAAAGGTCGCATGAGTAAGAGTAGAGAAACATTCAGAAGAAACACCCTGTTCACAGATGGGACAGGGTGTTTCTTCTGAATTCTGATCTATAGAAGTTATGCGTGATTTGCAGACCCAAGTACATTGATATTTTTATACATATACATTTTTTTCAGCTCTGTTCGGGCAGGTCCAAGGTATTTTCGAGGATCAAACACTTCCGGCTTATCGCTAAGAGCTTTTCTTATAGCAGCGGTCATTGCCAGACGCCCATCAGAGTCTATATTTATTTTGCATACAGCTGAATGAGAAGCCTTACGAAGCTGTTCTTCAGGGATCCCTACAGAATCTTTTAGCATACCACCATAGGAATTTATTGTATTGACATATTCCATTGGTACAGAAGATGATCCGTGAAGCACTATGGGGTATCCCGGCAGTTGTTTCTCAATCTCTTCCAGAATGTCAAAACGAAGTGGAGGTGGAATCAAAACACCTTTATCATTCAATGTACACTGTTCCGGTTTGAACTTGTTCGCTCCATGACTTGTCCCAATAGAGATTGCAAGTGAATCGACACCTGTTTTTGAAACAAAATCCACTACCATCTCAGGTTTTGTGTATGTTGACTTCTCAGCAGATACTTCATCTTCTATACCAGCAAGTACCCCGAGTTCTCCCTCAACGGTAATATCAAATTGATGGGCATACTCAACTACTTTTTTCGTTAGAGCAACATTCTCATCATATGAGAAGTGTGAGCCATCGATCATAACTGAAGAGAACCCATTATCTATGCATTCTTTACAGGTCTTAAAACTATCACCATGGTCTAAATGAAGGGTAATAGGGATATCGTAACCAAGCTCATGAGCATATTCAACTGCACCTCGAGCCATGTTACGCAGCAAGTTAATATTTGCATAGTCTCTAGCCCCACGAGAGACCTGTAGAATGACAGGTGATTTTGTCTCAACACATGCTTGTATAATTGCTTGTAATTGTTCCATGTTATTGAAGTTGTATGCGGGGATTGCATATCCGCCGGAAACAGCCTTCTTGAACATCTCAATAGTATTAACCAAACCTAAGTCTTTGTAAGAAGTCATTATTGATTTCTCTCCTTTGTATACGTTGAATTCACCATAATGGTACTTTATAACCATTTTTTGGTCAATGACCACCATAACTAATGGATGAGGAAAGCTTCCATTCTAGGATAATCATAGACGACATGGAAACTCATTGACCTTGTTTCATGCCATTGGTAGACTGCTAATATGCAAAGCAATAGAACCCACATGGTCTTACCAGTCATTATCCTGTGTATCTGCTGTATCTGTATCGGATGCCGAAAAGAATATGATATGGTGATTGTTTCGGATCCTGTATATAATGATATTGTAC
The DNA here is from genome assembly GCA_964473495.1 of uncultured Spirochaetales bacterium. GTDB lineage: Bacteria > Spirochaetota > Spirochaetia > CAKZLE01 > CAKZLE01 > JAIPFY01. The sequence goes on along the minus strand of CAYYPJ010000001.1, from coordinate 1,362 downwards.
TTAATCCTGAGATAAGAGAGGAGATACAGCAGGCTGCAGAGCATGCAAAAGAGACCTGTACGATATACCGCTATGATACTACGGAAGATAGAGGAGGGTTGCAGCAGCTAGTTGATACGTCTGCACCCGAGTATGTGATATTATCGCCGGCTCTCTCTCATGACTATATAACAGATAGGGATACGGTTTTCTCTTCCCTGATAGATCAGTGGCGGTCTAAAGAGGCAAGTCTTATACTGACAATTTCACAGAAACGTTATGATGAAATCACTTACCATGGACTTGCTATTGCGGATTACTATTTGATAGATACATTTGCCAGTGGGTGGGAGAAGGTGGATAGTGCATTATCAGAGGCCTATACTGACCCACATAAAATTGGCATTTTATGTCAGGATAGATACGATGTAGAGAATTTGTTTCCCTTGTTGTTCAAAGATACTTTGATGCAGCCGGAAGTTGTCCAATTTGAGGATTCTCAGATAACCAAGGCTCAAATACGTCAAGCAGTAGATCAGTTTTCAAAGCACAACGTTGAGGTTGTATGTATATTGCTTGGGGCAGATACCATCAGGGTGTTACCACAATTAGAGAATAGTGATATGCTGGCGGTCATAGAACGCGGCAGGTATCTTTCTGATAAGAGTCCTCATATTATTGGCAGTATTGAGATAGATTATGCAGCTGCTGTTACTGAATTGATGAAGTCTCTGAAGCTATCAGATGGACCCAGAGGCATACCTCTTCAGGGAGTGTATGTTGTTTATGAAAATCAAGTTACGGGAAAGGGGGATTAGCTATGTCAAATTCAAATAGAATACGATCATTTTGTCTTTTATGGATGATCATGGTATCACTTATACCGCTGACAGCAGCTGATAGTTCCATTGGTGCTCATATGGGGCTTGATATTGACCAGACAGGGGCCGTACAGGTGCGTCCTGGGATTGATATAAGGACTTTGGGAGGACGCGGTATATTTGGAACTGATGTCTCTATTGATTATTTCCCCGTTAATTCCCGCGGGTATCATGGGGCTGAACCAAGTGACATGCTGATGGTATCTGTCTTTGGATTAGGTCAATTATCTATGTGGTACGGGGACGTGGCTTTTTATTCGGGATTGGGCACAAGTTATTATTATATGCCTAATATCGACGGGTTCTTATCACTTATCGAGGATAATGTTGTTCATACAAAACTTGGTTTCCTCTATACGATATATCCGATACAAATGTTCATAGATATGGATTTTGATATCTTTTTTGATGTTTTCAGATTCGATTATAGTCATCCACATGTGACAATCGGTGCCACGTTCATACGATAGGCCCCTCTATAGAGCAGCTAAACGAAACAGCG